>NZ_FOEG01000007.1 GCF_900110585.1 Aquisalimonas asiatica
GTATACCAATTGGTTTCGACGGACGGAGTGCGCTGAAGAGGAGGTCCGCCGCTGGATATGCAAAGGTCCAGGGAGAACGCGATGGGGCGGCGTGAGGCCGGGGAGAGCCGATTTGGATCTCAGGCAACACCAAACGTAAAAAACCTCCCTCGCGGTCCTTTACAGGATCGCCACGGGGAGGTTTTCAGTCAGCGACAACGTCGTGTCGTTGATGTTGTTTGGTGGGCGCGGCTGGGATTGAACCAGCGACCCCTGCCGTGTGAAGGCAGTGCTCTCCCGCTGAGCTACGCGCCCGATCGAAGTTGCAAAATTCTAGGTGCAAGCTCGGGAGCTGTCAACGCTGGCGGTGCCTCCGGGAGGTGAGCTTTGCTACCATACGCGGCCTCAACTTACAGGTGACGGCGTATAAGGACCCGGTCGCATGACGCTGAAGACTCGTTTTGCCCCAAGCCCCACGGGCTATCTGCACATCGGTGGTGCGCGCACCGCGTTGTTCTCGTGGCTCTATGCCCGCAAACACGGCGGCAGCTTCGTGTTGCGTGTGGAGGACACCGACCAGGAGCGCTCCACCCAGGAGTCGGTCAACGCGATTCTCGAAGGCATGACCTGGCTCGGCCTTGAGTACGACGAAGGGCCGTTCTACCAGACCCAGCGGTTCGATCGGTACCGGGAAGTGATCCAGCAGTTGCTGGACGAGGGCAAGGCGTACAAGTGCTACTGCTCGAAGGAGCGGCTTGATGCCCTGCGCGAGGAGCAGCAGAAGCGCAAGGAGAAGCCGCGCTACGACGGCAAGTGCCGTGATCTGCAGGAGCCGCCCGCACCTGATGCGCCCTACGTTATCCGCTTCCGTAACCCCCAGGAGGGCGCGGTGGTGGTGGACGACCGCGTGCATGGCCGGGTCGCGTTCAACAACAGCGAGCTGGATGATCTCATCATTGCCCGCACGGATGGCTCGCCCACCTATAACCTCACCGTGGTGGTGGACGACATGGACATGGGCATCACCCATGTCATCCGCGGTGACGACCACCTGAACAACACGCCGCGCCAGGTGAACATCCTCCAGGCGCTGGGGGTGGAGCCGCCAGTCTATGCGCACGTGCCCATGATCCTCGGTGAAGACGGCAAACGGCTGTCGAAGCGGCACGGTGCGGTGGGGGTCATGAACTACCGCGATCAGGGTTATATGCCCGAGGCTGTTCTCAACTACCTGGTGCGCCTGGGCTGGTCCCATGGTGACCAGGAGGTGTTCTCGCTGGACGAGATGGTGCAGCTGTTCGACATCGATTCCCTGAACGCCAAGGCGTCCGCGCTGAACGTCTCCAAGCTGGACTGGCTGAACCAGCACTACATGAAGACGCTGGATCCCGCCCATGTGGCGCGGCACCTGAGCTGGCACATGGGTCAGCTCGGGATCGATCCGTCTGACGGGCCATCGCTGGAGGCGGTGGTGGTGTCCCAGCGGGAGCGGGCCAAGACGCTGGACGAGATGGCGCGCAACAGCGCGTTCTTCTATCGCATGCCCGAGGCCTACGACGAGAAGGCTGCGAGGAAGAACCTCAAGGCGGAGACGCGGCCGGCGCTGGCTGCGCTCCGGGAGGCTCTGGCGGCCGTGTCGGAGTGGGAGCGGGGCACGTTGCACGAGACGGTGCAGTATGTCGCGGAACGGTTGGAGCTGAAGCTCGGCAAAGTGGCCCAGCCCCTGCGCGTGGCGCTGTCCGGCGGGCCGGTGTCCCCGCCCATCGACGAGACGCTGGAGCTCCTCGGGCGGGATGTCAGCCTTGCGCGAATCGACGCGGCGCTGGCGTTCATCGACGCAGGGGAGAGCGTTTGACAAGGCGGGATCGGCTGCCTATCATACGCATCCTCGAAACATCGGGGCCATAGCTCAGCTGGGAGAGCGCCTGCATGGCATGCAGGAGGTCGGCGGTTCGATCCCGCCTGGCTCCACCAAACATCTTAAGCAGTGACGCGCATGGATGCGCGATCTGCTATTTCCCGTAAGCCTCCACGATCCGCTCAGCGCCTTCGCTCAGGTCATGTACTGTCCGCCGTTGACGGTCAGGGTGGTGCCTGTTGTGAATGCCGCCTCGTCGCTGACCAGATAACGCACCGCCTGGGCGATCTCCTCAGCGTGACCCAGACGGCCCACCGGGATCTGCGCGACGATCTTGTCCAGCACGTCCTCGGGGACGGCAGACACCATGTCGGTGGCGATATATCCCGGCGCAATTGCGTTGACGGTAATTCCCTTGCGGGCGTTTTCCTGTGCCACGGAGCGCGTGAAACCGAGGAGGCCGGCCTTGGCCGCGGCATAGTTGGCCTGGCCGATCTGGCCTTTCTGGCCGTTGATGGACGCAATCTGCACGATGCGCCCGAAGCCGCGCTCCCGCATTCCCTCGATTGTCACCCGGACCATGTTGAACACGGATGTCAGGTTGGTCTGGATCACGGCGTTCCACTGTTCCGGGTCCATGCGGTGCAGCGTCGCATCCCTGGTGATGCCTGCGTTGTTGACCAGGATCTCGACGGGGCCCAGTGTCTCGGTGACCTGCTGTACCCCGGCCCGGCACGCCTCGAAATCCCCGACGTCCCACTTGAACGTGGCGATGCCGGTCTCCTGCCTGAATGCGGCGGCGGCGTCATCGTTGCCCTGATACGTGACGCCGACGCGGTACCCTGCCGTGGCAAGCCCCGTTGCGATCGCCGCGCCGATCCCCCGTGTGCCGCCTGTAATCAACGCCGTTCGAGCCATGGCCGTCACTCCTCGCTGATGAGTAATACTCCGTGGAGGCCGTTGCCGCGGGCAGCGAATACGCCTGACGGAACGGCTGGGGAAGTATAGATGCCACGTGGCCTGTATGGAGGGGAGGGCGGGTTATGCCGGGGCTCGGCATGATCTGCCCTGTCGCTGTCGCCGGATGGATACGGTTCTCAGTCGGCCTGGTCGAACAACCGCGCCCCGGGGCCGCCTTCGGCAGCGATATCGCCCGGGTTGCGCAGGGGGCAGCTCTCCAGCGAGAGGCAGCCACAGCCGATGCAGCCGTCCAGGTCGTCACGCAGTTTGATCAGCTTGTCGATGCGCTCGTTCAGATTGGCGCGCCAGCGGTCCGAGAGGCGCTGCCAGTCGGCGGCGGTGGGCGAGCGGCCGTCGGGCAGCGCCGCCAGCGCCTCGGCGATCTCCGACAGGGGGATGCCGATGCGCTGCGCCGCCTTGATCACGGCCACCCGCCGAAGGACGCTCCGCGGGAAGCGCCGTTGTCCACCGCTGTTTCGCCAGCTCGAGATGAGCCCCTTGGTCTCGTAGAAATGCAGGGCGGAGACGGCCACGCCGCTGCGCCGCGCGACCTCGCCGACGCTCAGTACGTCCTTGTTTCGCCCGTGAGCCGTGTTCCCGGTTGGCATGCTGTCGTCTCCGTGGAGTGGTCCCCGGGTATTGATCCCATCACGGGGTTTTCCTGAAGTAAAGTTGAGGTGTCGGCGGGTTCATTCCGGCGACGTCTGATAGCGACACGAAGGGTTGCAAAGCGCTCGGTAAAGCAGGCAAGATTTACTCGGCTCGATCGGGAGCAGGTGGATTTCCCGAAGCGCTGGAAGCGCAGTGAGCCCCGCTGCAGGACGTGGCGGACAAGGGATGGTGCAGCCAATCAAGGGAGTGGCCTGGCGATGGAACAGGTGCGCATGGATGCTGGGGCGAGCAAGTCGCCCGTTGGCGACGTTGAGCGTGAGCTGGCAACCGGCCTCGCGCAACTCGTACACAGCAAGAAGCAGTTTGCCGAGGAATTCGGGCTGCCGCTTCGGCAGGTCTTTGCCGAATGCCCGGAACTCCTCGACGTTACCTCCCCTGAAGAAACCTTTCACCATTGGCTGGTTACGTGCCCCGACGGGGCCGAGCGCCTGCGCGCCTTCCTGCGGCTGCTTGCGCGGGACCACGCCGCCATGGTCATGGCCCTGGACGACGCCAGCGAGGCGGTCGTGCACGGGCGTCTGCCCGCGGCGGCCGGGCGGTGGTCCGTTGGCAGGCGTCTGAAGAGCCGCTGGCGTGGTCTCCTGGCCTGGCTCCGCCGTCCCGCGAAGGCGCGGCAGATGCTGGAAGTCGCCGTGCCGGCCTTCACCTGGTCCTATCTCCGGCACCGTCCCGCTGCGGCGACACTTGCAACCGCGCCGCCGTGCACCTCGCAGCCTGGTCCGGCGACCCCGAACACTTCGCATACGGACGGTGCACGGCAATCATGAAACCGCTTTCGCTCCAACGCGCATCCCTGACGGCTGTTCTGATGTCACTGCTGGTCGCGCTCGCTGGCTGTGCCCCGCGGGTGGACCTCTCCATGGCGGCAGCGCCGGAGATCAACCCGGCGCCTTCGGGCGATCCACTGTCCGTGGTCGTGCGGCTTTACCAGCTTGATGACAAGGAGCCTTTCCTGGAAGCGGATTTCGACGATCTGCTCGCCGGCGACGAGGACGCGCTCGGTGATTCCATGGTCGAGCGGGAAGAGTACGTGATGCGTCCCGATGAACTGAAAGACGTGACCGTGGAGATGAACGAGGACGCCACGCACGTCGCCGTGGCGGTGCTCTATCGCCGCCCGGACAACGACCGTTGGCGGATGATCGAACCGTTGCCCGAGGGTGTCTTCGGTCTACGGGGCTCTGCGGCGTTGCGGCTGGGCCTCTCGGGCAACGCGCTACTGGAAGGGGACGAAGCGGACGCGGTGCACCTGCGTTTCGTGGAGAGCAACGGCCACGAACAGCGCGTCCAGTCGCGCGGGCGTGGAGGGAGACGGTGATGGAGCGCAGGGCGGAGAGGCCCGTCTGGGCCGAGGGAGTGCTGCTGGGACAGCAGCATTTCCAGGCGTGGGACCGGTACAACGAGGCGGCCCAGGTGCTGCGCGCCTCGGCGGTGTCGCCGCACCTGTGGGGGGTGTTGAGCCTCCGTATCGACTCCGATGCCCTGGCACTGGGCACGTGCCGTCTGACAGGCTGCGAGGCCATTCTGCCTGATGGGCGCCTGATTGTGCTGGATGAGGGCGCCGATGGCGCGGTGGAGGTGGATCTCACCGGGCTCCCGGCCAGCGGCGGCGCTGTTCATCTGGTGATGCCTGCAAACGACCAGGCCGAGGATCTGCCCGGGTATGCGTCCGGTGGCAAAGGTGCGGCGTGGCGGCCCCGGTTCGTGGAGATGGCGGACGCCCACGACAGCGAGCGCAGCCGTGAGGTGATGCTTGGCAGCCCCAATCTGAGCCTGCGCGCCGGGGAGCCCCCGGAGACCGGCGCGGTGAGTCTGAAGATCGCCGAGGTGGAGCGCCTGGACGACACCGCCTTCCGTCTCTCGTCGCGGTTCATCCCCACGGTCTGTCGTATCGGTGCGGCGCCCGCCCTCACGGACCTCGTCGAGCGCAATCTCGAGCGCGTCTCGGCACGGGTGTCCATGTTGCGTCGTCAGCAAGCCTCGCTGGGGCGCGGTCAGGAGTTCGGACCCAGTGAAGTTGCCGGTTTCCTGCTGATGCAGACCCTGGAGCCGGCCGCGGTGGCGTTGCGGTCCTTGCGGGCGAACCCGGGTAGCCACCCGTGGCAGGCTTACGACGTGCTGGCGCGTCTGGTGGCGGGGCTACGCATCTTCTCCCAGGCGGATGACGACACCGCGCCCCACGATCCGCCCGTCTATGACCATGGCGACCTGCAGTCGGTCATGCAGGCGCTGGATCACGCCGTGGATGACCTGATCGGCACGGCCCTGCCGCAGCATCTGGCGTCGATTCAGCTCGTGCGGGAGTCCGAGTCCATTCTCCAGGTTGAAGGGGTGGAGTCCCGGCTGCTTGACGAGCAGACGCTCTTCCTCGCCGTGCGGTTCGACGCTGCCACCTCCATGACCTGGGTCGACGATCTGCCGAGACAGGTCAAGATCGGCGCGCGGGAGGAGCTTGAGCGCATTGTCGCCTCGGCACTGCCCGGCGTTCAGCTCATCCACGTTCAGCGGCCGCCCAACCGGCTTCCGGTGAAGACCGGCTACGAGTATTTCCGTCTGGACAAGTCCGGCGAGTTCTGGGGGCGGGCCAGGGAGGCCGGTTCCCTCGCACTCTACATGCCTGCGGCGTTTCGTGACGCGCGGGTGGAGATGGTGGCGGTTCACGAAGGTTAGACCACGGAGGGTGATCCATGAATCAGCAGGACCGTGAGTCGGTCAATCCGCTGCTCGACGCGGCCAGTGACGTGTTCGCCATCGTGGCTCCGTTGCGGACGCGGCCGGATCGTGCCGGGCCGTTCGACGAGTTCCGCGCAGCCGTGGTCGAGGCGCTCCAGGGGCTTGACCGTTGTGGCCTGGAAAACCGGCTTGCGCTTGCCGCTGTGGAATCCGCGCGCTTCGCCGTGGTCGCTTACGTGGATGAGGCGGTCATCGCCTCGGAGTGGGACGGGCGGTCGGAATGGATGGCCAACCCCCTGCAGCTTGAGCTGTTCGGTGAGCAGACGGCCGGACAGAAGTTCTTTGACCGGCTGGACGAACTGCGCCGGGAACCCGAGCGCAACATCGATCTCATCGAGGTCTACTGCGTCTGTCTGCAGCTTGGCTTCGAGGGGGCGTACGCCTTTCAGGAGCCCGAGCGGTTGATGGTGTTGCAGATGGATCTGCACTCCCAGATCGAGGATGTTCGCGGACAGCCGGATCCGCGCCTCTCACCGGATCGCCTCACACTCACCCAGAAGGTCGGCCGGGCGGGGGCGAGAGTGCCCTACTGGGCCATCGCCGTGGCGACCGTCGCCGCGGTCGGTCTGAGCCATCTCTACTACCTGAGCGTCACGTCCAGTGATGTCGAGGCGGCGGCGCGGGATATTCGCGAAACGCATGTTGAGCTGTTCGGGCGCGGGGAGGACGGCTGAGCGCCGGTGAAACGTCATGGCATGGATCGCACGCAATCTTAAGAAGTTTCTCCTCTCGGCGGTCGGCAGCGTGTTGATCGCGCTCGTGCTCGCGGGCCTGCTCCTGTGGTTCGGCCTTCCCTATGCTGGATATCCCGGGCTGATGGAGCGCGCCGTGATCGTGGCTGTCGTTCTGTCGGCCGGTGCAGCCATTGCCGGGGTGGTGGCTCTCGTCAGGCGCCGCCGCGGGCGGCGCATGGTCGATGCAATGGGCGAGCAGGCGCCGTCCCAGCAGGAAGCGGACATCGCGCTGCTGTCCCAGCAGGTCGACGAGCGCGTCGAGGCACTGAAATCCAGCCGTCTCGGTAGCACCGGCTGGGCGAAAGGCCTCTATACACTGCCGTGGTATCTGGTCATCGGCCCGCCTGCGGCGGGCAAGAGCACGCTGATTCGTGAATCCGGCCTGCATTTTCCCTACGACGACCAGGAAGCGCTGCGTCAACGGGGCTTTGGTGGCACCCGGAATTGTGACTGGTGGCTGTCCGACCAGGCGATCTTTCTCGATACGGCAGGGCGCTATACCACCGAGCCGGACGATCGCGCCGAGTGGATCGCCTTTCTTGAGCTGCTGCGCCAGCACCGCCCGCGAAAGCCCATCAACGGGGTGTTGCTCACGCTCTCACTGCCCGACCTGCTGACGGCTGACGCCGAAGGGATCCGGCGGCATGCGAACATCATGCGGGATCGACTGGACGAGCTGACCCAGTCGCTGCGGGTGCGGTTCCCCGTCTATCTCGTTCTGACCCAGGCGGACCGCATCGAGGGCTTCGAGCCGTTCTTCGAAGATCTCTCGGAGGATGAGCGCGCCCAGGCCTGGGGTGTGTCCCTCTCCCATGCCGCAGGGGAGAGCGGCGATCGCCAGTCCGCGGTTGGCACCGTTCTCGGCGCCCTGCACAGGCGGTTGTGCGCGCTGCGCCTGCGCAAGGTGTCCATGCAGCGGAGCCTGGCGCGCCGCATCGATACCTTCGGATTCCCCGCCCAGTTCCGCTCCGCCAGCAATCCGCTCGGCGAGCTGCTGGATTTGCTGGTGCGTGAGGATCCGTATCGCGAAGTCCCGCACTTCGAGGGGGTGTATCTCACCAGCGGCACCCAGGGAGGCGCGCCGTTGCGCCGCATCCACGGGCGGCTGCAGTCGTCATTCGTGGAGGACACCGACGAGCCGGTCGAGCCCGCGGGCGGGAGCACCCGTGCCTATTTCATCAAGGGGCTGCTCACTGACGCCGTGCTGCCCCTGGCCAACCTGGTGCGCCCCGATCGTCGCCGTCTACTGACCCAGCGCAGCCTCAAGGGCGCCACCCTGTGCGCCTGCGGCGCCCTGGTTGCCGGCGCCATCGGCCTGTATACCGTCGCCGCGGAGCGGGACGCCGCCATGGCGGAAAGAGGCCTCGAGCGGGTCGAGGACGCGCGCGAGGTACTTCGGGATGATCAGGCCAGTGAACGCCATACCATGGAGGCGCTGGACGGCCTGCATGATCACTGGTCGGAACTGCGGACGTTGCGGGATGACCCGCGCTGGCGGGACCGGCTGCGCGCCGGCACGCTTGACCGGCAGCTGGCCGCGCTGGAGCCGTTCATGCAGCGGCTGGTGATCGATGTCATTCTCGATGACGCGGCCACCGAGCTGGTCGCCGGCATCGGCCGCCTCAACGACCGGTGGGACACCCTCGACGAGAGTGGCCGGGAAGCGGTTCGCGAGCGTTACCGGGATACGCTGGCGGCCTACCTGATGCTGTCCTCCGAGCCTGAGCGGCTTGATCCGGACCTGGCCGGCCCGCGCCTGGCGGCTTACTGGGCGGCCAGCCGGGACTTCGACCTGGGGCGTTCGCAGCTGCGGGCACTGGAGGACAGCCTCATTCTGGCTCTCTCCGGCGGGTTGCCCAATGGTGCCGTAAGTGATGGCTGGATGACCGCCGACGAGGGCCTGGTCGACAGCGCCCGCCGCGACCTGGCGGTGCGCTCCCGTGCAGGTGATCTTTACTACCGCATTCTCGGCGAGGCGGGGAACCGGCACGATCCTGTCGGTCTGTCGGAACTGGTTGATGGCCGCAGCCGCGAGTTCTGGGATACCGACGAGCAGGTATCCGGTGCGTTCGCCGGTAACGTCTGGGATGACTTCTTCGAAGAGCGCATCGAAGCGCTTCTGAGTGGTCAGGCCGAGCGCGACTGGGTGACGGCCCGTGACGAGGCCGGCGAGATGAGCCGCGCCCGGCGTGAGGAGATCCGCGAGTCCATCGAAGCGCTATACGTCGAGGACTTTGTCAGCGCCTGGCTGCACTTCATCGAGAGTGTCGAGCCGGGTGGGTTCGGCTCGCTGCGTGACGTGGCCTCCCGGCTGGACCGCTTGTCACGTGACGATGGCCCCCTGGCAGCGCTTTACGAGGGCATCCACGATCATGTCGCCAGCCATGGCCCCTCCGGCCTGGCGGAAGTCTCCGCCGACGCGGCGGGTATGGAAGCGTCCGGCCGGTTCCGGCATGACAGGCGCGGTATGGAGTTGCTGGGTCTGCTGCGCGAGAACGAGGATCACGGCATGCCGGAGGCGCTGAGCAGCTATGCGCCCGCCCTGGAATCCCTGCAGGAAGAGATCGAGGTCCTGTCCGTGGCTTCGGACCCGGGTGAGGACAGCGCCGAGTACGCGGCAGACGTCATCGCGGGTGACGGTGCCGGCCTCGGGGTGTATGACGCCTACCGTGAAACCGGCCGGATTCTCGGTGACGTCTCCCACGACGTGCGCGTGGCGATGCAGCCGGCGCTGGTCATGCCGTTGGAGAACACCTGGCAGCGCGTGTTGGCGGAATCGCGGAGCCATCTCGAAGACCGGTGGCAGCAGCAGGTGGTTGTGCGTTACCGCAGCGACCTGCAGAACCGCTTTCCGTTGAGCCGTGAAGGCTCGGATGTTGCCACCGGTGACTTCGAATCCTTCTTCCGGCCCGATGACGGCGTGCTCTGGGAGTTTGTCGAGGATGAACTGGATGCTTTCGTCCGCCGGAGCGGGGGAGCCTGGCAGGGCCGCACGTGGCTCGGGCAGGGGCTGGGTTTCTCGCCGCGTTTCCTCGAAACCCTGAGCATGGCTGAGGACATCACCGACACGCTGTTCGGCGACGAGCCGCACCTGAACCTCGCCTTCACCGTGCTGGCAAACTCCAACCCGGACCTCACGGACATGCGCCTTCACGCCAATGGTGACCAGTTGCGGTATCGCAACGAGCCGGAATCGTGGCACGCGTTCGAGTGGCCGGGAAATGGCGACCACCGTGGTGCCCGGCTTGCCGTGGTGTCCGGGATCACCGGGGAATCGGCGGAGCTGCGATTCAGAGGTAACTGGGCATTGTTCCGGCTGCTCGCGGAGGCGGACAGCCTGGAACGGGAGAGCGGTTCCGAGTTCGTCGGGCAGTGGGAGCTGCACGGCGACAACGCCGTCGAGCACCGGCCGTTCGAGCTGGAAATCCGCACGGAGCGGCGTAGCCCGGTTCTGCATTGGGGCGACCTGTCGCGCTTTGACCTTCCGGGGAACATGACACGTTAAGGCCCCGGGACGGGCCGCTTGATGGGCAAGGGAGTGCAGCACGGAATGATTCCATTCAGCCATGGATCGGCGAACGGCCCGCAGGGCGTGACCACGGGCTTCTTCGGGAAACTGCCGTCGCACGGCGACTTCGTTCGCTGGAACGTGGTCGGCGATGCCGTGACGACCGTCGAGCGCTGGGTCGAGCAGGGGTTCCGCTCCGCGGCCGCCGCCGGTGGCGGCGCGTCCCTCGCCCATTGCCAGCCCGTGTGCTTTCTCATGTCACCCCGTGACACCGGTGAGAGCGTCCTCGGCGTGCTCAGGGCCGGGGTGGATCGGACCGGGCGGGAATACCCGTTCGTGGCGTTCCGCGTTGTCCCCGGGCAAGGCTCGGGGTACCTGCCGTCCGAGATTCTCGGTGCCCAGCTGGCGTTCTTTGCAGGTCTGACCAGCGTGGCTGCGGCACCCATGGGAACGCTCACCGCCGACGCCGTGCGCCGGGAGCTGGTGGCGCTGGAGCCGGGGGCGCGGCCGTCGCGTGGTAACTGGCGGGGTGCGCTTGCAGAGCGCCCGCTTGCGGATGTCAGCGCGGCCCTGGGTGGCGCCGGGGCCGCCAATGGCGGGCAGGCGCTGGCCCGTGACCTGCATCGACGGATCGAGTCCCTGCGCGACCCGGCCTCGGTCCGCCGACGCGGTGGCCTGGCGTTGCCGGCGACGGCTGCCGGCGCCGAGACCGGCGCCCTGTTCTGGGCCCGCGCCATCGAAACGGTCTGCGGTGAGGAGCGGTGTCCGCCGCTGAGTCTGACGTGGCCGTTATCGTTGCATCTGCCCGCCGACGGCGTTGCCATCGCGGCGTTCGTGGGGCTGCCGCCAACCGCCCACATGGCGCACCTGATCGCCCCGCGCCGCCCCGGGGTGACACCGCCGTTGATGCCTCTCGAGACACTGCTGCCTGACGACGTCTCCCCGGAACGCGTCGCTTCCCTGAGAGCGCCCCAGACCCTGTCCGGACTGCTCGACTCCCTGCAGGGCGCAAGGAGTGCATCGTGACGGAGGCGCGTGACGAGACGGATACCCTGCAGGCGCGGGTTCTGGCGCCGCTGCCGGACCACGACCCCGGTGCGGCCGGCGACGATCCGAAGCACGGTGTCCGGTTCGCCGGCCTCAAAGAGGAGGTGCAGAAACTCAGCGGCAACGACTTCGAGCGCGTGAGTGAACTTGCCACCGAAGTGTTGACCCAGGAGGGCAAGGACCTGCGCGTCCTTGGGTATCTGTGTCTCGCGGAGCTGCACCAGCGGGGGCTTGCCGGGCTGCGCGATAGCCTGGATACCGTCCGCGCAGCGGTGAATCAGTACTGGGAGTCGATTCACCCGCAACGGCTCCAGGGGCGGGTGTCGGCCCTGGAGTGGCTGGCCAACGATCGCATGGTGGCATTCCTCGACCTTGCCGGTGACCGGGACGACAAGGACACCCTGGAAGGGGTGCAGCACGCACTGGACGCGCTGGGTGAGGCACTTGCAGAGCGGCTGGACGCACCACCGTCGTTCAGGCCGCTGCGCGACTGGCTGGAAGCGCGTCTCGCGACCAGCCGGGCTGCCGAGAACCGGCAGCGGGCGGCGCAGAAGGAGAAGCAGGACGAGGCGGCGAAGCCCGCCTCCGAACGGGATCTCAGCCGCCAGCTCAGAAGCGCCCTGGATTACCTGCGCAAGGAAGGCGAGTGGCGCCGCATGGTCGGCCTGGCGCGGGCCTGGAAGTGGGCGGGGCTGGATACGCTGGCCGCCGAAGGCGGTGTCACCCAGATTCAGTCGCCGCGGCCGCAGGCGCTGGATGCCATCCGCGTGAAGCTCGACGAGGGCGCCTGGGACGATGCCTTCATCGCCTGCGAGAACGCGTTTCTCGAGCCGGGCGGGCACCTCGCCATGGGCATTCAGGCGTGGGCCGATCAGGCCGCCGTTGAAATGGGCCGGCCTGACATCGCCCGCGCCATCCGTGCCGCCACCGCCGACCTGCTGAGCCGCTTGCCGGATCTGCCCCAGCTGCGTTTCGCCGACGAGCAGCCCATGGTGCCGCCGGATATCGCCAAGTGGCTTGCGGGGGTGCGGGGTGGTGACACCAGTGACGGCGACGAGCCGGATCTTGCCCAGCGCCTCGGTCACGCGCGCACGGCGGTGCGCACCGAGGGGCTCGGCGCCGCCATGCGTCTGCTCGATGCCGTTGCATGTCGCAGTGATCGCGAGCGCGCGGCGCTCGCCCTGGGCCGGGCCAAGGTGTGCGTGGACGCCGGGCGCAGCGACCTCGCACTGCCGCTGCTGGATGAGCTGGACAGGGACATGGAGCAGCGGGGGATCGCCAGGTGGGACCCCGAGTTCGCGCTGGACGTGTGGCGAACCATGCAACTGGCCCTGCGGCACCCACCCAAGGGTGGTGCCGCCATGGGGCGTGAAGAGATCAGGCAGCGGATGGCTGCGCTCAAGGCCAGGGTAGCGCTGACTGACGTGGAGGCGGCAGCCGGGTTCCAGTAGCCGGCATGCCTGTTTGCGGGGTTAACCGAGGACAGTACACCCGAAAGGAGTAGTAACGATGGGAAGCTATCAACACGAAGTGCCGAAATCCCGCGTCAACATCACCCTTGATGTGGACACCGGCGGGGCGAAGAAGACGCTGGAGCTGCCGCTGAAGATGCTGGTGCTGGGCGACTACAGCAACGGCAAGGGTGAGGGCCGCATTCTGGAGCGCGAGCGGATCTCCATTGACAAGAACAACCTCGACTCGGTGCTGGGCACGCTGTCGCCCCGGGTCGAGGCCACCGTGGAGAACACGCTCAAGAAGGACGGCTCCGACATCAAGGTGGACCTCACCTTCGACAGCTACAAGGCGTTCAGCCCCGAAGAGGTGGCGCGCCAGATTCCGCAGGTGAACAACATGCTGGCCATGCGCAATCTGCTCAAGGATCTCAAGTCCAATGTGCTGGACAACGCCCGGTTCCGGCGTGAGCTCGAGCGCATTGTCCAGAACCAGCCGGAGCTTGAGCAGGTCATGGGCGAGCTCAAGGAAGCGGCTCCCCTCAATACCGACACCGCCAGCGAGTGAGCAGGAGAAACACCATGTCGACGCAGGAGCAAACGGCCGCCGCGGCGGCGGAGACCACCACCGAGCCCATGGGCAGCTACAGCCGCCTGTGCGAGCTTGCGGAGATCCAGCCCGTCAACGGCGACCTGGATATTGGCACATTCCAGGACTCCACCGTGATGGCGGACATCCCCTTCGAGGACCGGCTGACAGCGGCGCTGCAGGTTTTCCTGGAGCTCACCAGCGAAAGCGGCGAGTCCGTGGAGCGCATCGACAAGACGCTGCTCGATGAGTACATCGCCCGCATCGATGCCGCAGTCAGCGAACAGCTCGATGCCGTGTTCCATCACCCGGAGTTCCAGAAGGTGGAGTCCGACTGGCGCAGCCTGCGCTTCCTGGTGGAGCGCAGCGACCCCAAGGCGAACATCAAGCTCGAGCTGCTGGATGTCAGTAAGGAGGATCTGGCCGAGGAGCTGGAAGATGTCACCGACATTACGCAGTCCGGCCTGTACCAGCACGTCTACGTGCAGGAGTACGACACGCCCGGTGGCGAGCCCATGTCCGCCATGGTCTCCAACTACGAGTTCGACTGTTCGGCACCCGACATCACGCTGCTGACCGAGATCTCGCGGATCGCCGCGGCGGCGCACTGCCCGTTCATCGGCGCTGCCGGGCGGCAGTTCTTCGGCAAGGAGTCGGTGGACGATGTCTTCAAGATCCCCGACATCTCCAGCTACCTGGACAAGGCCGAGTACACCCGCTGGCGGGGCTTTCGCGACACCGAAGACTCCCGCTACGTGGGCCTGACCATGCCCCGGTTCCTGCTGCGTCTGCCTTACGGCGAGAGCAACCCGGTGCGCTCGTTCGACTACGAGGAGAACGTCACCGGCGAGCACCACGAGAAGTACCTGTGGGGCAATGCCAGTTTCGCCTTCGCCTCGAACATGGCGCGGTCGTTCAAGGAGTACGGCTGGACGGTGAACATCCGTGGCCCGGAGGCAGGCGGCAGGCTCGAGCAGATGCCGATCCACGTCTACGACGTCGGTCGCGGTTCCCAGGTCAAGACGCCCACCGAGGTGCTGATCTCCGAGAACAAGGAGCTGGAGTTCGCCAACGAGGGGTTTATCCCGCTGAGCTACTACAAGAACAGCGACTACGCCTGCTTCTTCTCCGCGAACTCCACCCAGCGGCCGCAGCAGTACTCGACCGCGGTAGCCACCGCCAATGCCCGCATCAACGCGCGCCTGCCCTACATCTTTCTCGTGTCCCGGCTGGCGCACTACCTCAAGGTGCTGCAGCGGGAGAACATCGGGTCGGCCAAGAGCCGCCAGGATCTCGAGAACGAGCTCAACGAATGGGTGCAGGGGCTGGTCACCAAGATGCAGAACCCGGACCCGGATCTGGTGGCCTCCAGGCCGTTGCGTGAGGGGGTGGTGCAGGTGGAAGAGATCCCCGAGAACCCCGGTTACTACCGGGTGAGCATGTCGGTGATGCCCCATTTCCAGATCGAAGGGATCGATCTCAAGCTGTCGCTGGTGTCGCAGCTGCCAACATAAAGGCACGCCCGTGCGTGCCGAGGGATTCGCAGCCAGGGGCTGTGGATAGCAGGGCGCAAGCCCGATTCAACGTTTCGGTGAACTCAAGGAAAAGGAGAGAAGGACCATGGCGATTCCGGCCTACATGTGGCTTAAGGACGACCAGGGCAATGAGATCGAAGGATCGGTAAGCATTGCCGACCGGGAAGGCAGCATCGAAGTCCTCGGCTTCGAGCACGAGCTGCGTATTCCCACGGACAGCGACAACGGTGCGTTGACCGGAACCCGCAAGCACGAGCCGTTCGTCTTCACCAAGTCGTTCGACAGTGCCTCGCCTTATCTCTACAAGGCGTGCAGCAAGGGGCAGACGCTGGAGGAGCTGACACTGAGCTGGTATCAGATCGACGAGACCGGCAACGAGAAGGAGTACTTCCGGCATACGCTCAACGACGTGAAGGTCACGTCGGTCAAGCCGGTCATGCACAACGTCAAGGAAACGGACAAGGAACGCTTCCCTCACATGGAAGAGGTGGCGATCCGCTATGGCCGGATTACCTGGGCGTACGTGGACGGCAACATCGAGTTCTCCGACTCCTGGACCGAGGGACGGTAGGAACTTGGCAGGGGCGGGCGCCGCCCGCCCCTGCATCTGCACGAGGGGGCGTGATGAAGGCCGGTATTCTGGATGTTCTGCTGGGCCGTTTTGATGACGGGACAGTGGTCGACGCGCGAGCGGTGACGTCCCCGCACGCGCAGCTCGCCAGCGTCCGCGGTCACATCCGGCGGCTGATCAGCGCACGGCAGGGCAGCCTCGTGCACATGCCCGAATACGGCGCGCCGGGGTTGCCGGCCGTCTACAGCGATATCCCATACGCATCCGCCGCACTGGGCGAGGACGTCCGCCGTCTGGTGACGACTCACGAGCCGCGGGTGCGTGACGTTGCGGTGACCGTCGAGCCCGGCTGCCCGGAGCGCGGCTTCGTGGTGAGCCTGCGTATCGGTGCGTCGCTGCGTTCCGGAGAGCCGTTGTCACTCGCCATCGGGTTGCGCGAGAGCGGCGAGCCCGCGGTACTGGACGAGGAGACCCCTGATGGACATGAAGCGGGAGTTTGATCTGGAGATGCAGCGCCTCGCCGAATCGGGACGGGCATTCGCCCACGCCAACCCCGAGCAGGCGCGCATGCTCAACCTCGACGAGGTTCACGACCGCGACCCGTACGTGGAGCGGTTGCTGGAGGGGGTGGCCTACCTGACCGCTGGCGTCAGGCACGAGATCGACGCCTCGCTGACCGACTTTCACGATCAGTTGCTGGCCTGTGCCGCACCCGAGCTGGCGGAGCCGTTCGCCAGTACCACCGTGCTCGAGTTCCGCGTGCACGACGGCGAGCAGGGTGTCGTGACCTTGCCGGCGGGCGCGCGGGCAGAGTCACAGCCCGTGGGTGATACCCGTGTGCGTGTCCCCTTTGCGACCCTTTTCGATACCGTTGTGCGGCCACTGCGTGTGGGCGGTGCCGTGTGGGTGGATACGGGCGAGGGGCGTAGCGAGCTGCGCTTCAGTCTGCACGCTGACGGCGTAGAGACGCTGCCTTCCCTGGACGCGCTCGATCTGTTCATCGATGCCGAGCCGGCCCTGGCCCATGCGCTGCGCTACGCGCTCACCGGCCGTGTCAGCACCGTGGAAGCGCGTCTCCGTGACGAGGCGCCCTGGCACCGGGTGGGTGGCGCCGAGGCCGTTGCGCCGTGCTACCCGGCGCGGCGCGCGGAGCGGGTCAACGGTACCATCCCCGGCAGCCCGGCCCTGGAGCGGTTGCAGCACTTCTTCATGGCGAGGGAGACCCTGCACTGCATCCGTTTGACGGGTCTCGACACGCTGCACCCTGATGACGACTGTGACCGGATCGATGTGCGCGTGCGCGTGGAGACCACACCCCCGGCGTCCGCCGAGGGGCGCGAGCGCCTGGTTCGTTGCAACTGCGTGCCGGCGGTGAATCTGGTGCGCGGTGACTCCGACCCGCTCCGTCTTGATCACAGGACGGCGGAGTGCATGGTGAAATCCGGTGCCGATGGTGTCGATGCCCGCGTGGTCCATCAGGTCATTGCCGCCGTGGGGCGGTCCGTGGACCGCCGCGTTGTCGCGCCATTCGTCCCGCTCTGGGAGTGGGATTTCGCGCCTGGCAAGCAGCGTCTGTTCCGCACCAAACGGCGGGACACGGGCACCGGAACGCCCGCGCTGAGTGTCGTGCTTGAGGACGATGGCGCCGCCGGACTGGAGACCGTCTCCACCGACATTCTCTACTCCCACGGCGCAATTCCCCGCCTTCACCTGAGCAAGGGCGATGTGAGCCAGCCGGCCCCCGATCTGCCGGACGGCATCGGCGTGACCAGCCTGCGTCGCCCCACGCCGTATCGTGCGCCGCCGGCGCGTGATCCGGCGTTCCAGGCGCTGACGGCACTGGCCAGGACCGATCTGGAGGGGTTGGCGGCCGGCCCCGCGATACGCGCGCTGCTGGCCGGCCTCGACCGTACCGAGGGGGCCGACGCCCGTGCGCGGGTTGAGGCCGTCACGGATGTGACCTGCAGCGCGACAGGGCGGCTGCGCCGCGGTGTCCTGGAACAGGGGCTGGAGATCCGGGTGTCGGTGGACGAGCGGCGGCTGCTCAACGTCGGCGAGGCGGCCTTGCTGGGTGAGCTCTTGCACGGGCTGTTCCAGGAATGGGCCCCCGTGGATCGTTACGTGACAACGCGGGTCGCCGTGGAGCCCCGCGGCGAGGAGACGGTGTGGACGACGCAGTAGGGCACACGGGGATTCCCGCCGTGCGGGATCTGTTGCAGTCGGGGCATGCCTTCAGCCTGCGACAGGCAGTGCTTCTGCTGGAGCGGGCCGGGCTGCGCCCGGTCGGGGAAGGCGGAGTGGGTGGTTATGTCATTCGACCCTCTGCCGACCTCAGTTTCCCCGCGGGTGAGATCCGCCGCTGCACCCTGGACGCCCAGGGCCGGATGGTGATCGAAACCGACCTGTTCGCGCTGCACGGCAGTAATTCGCCGCTACCCCATTACTGGATCGACGCCGCGGCATCGGAGGCGGACGACGAGGGCGGCCAGCGGGTGCGCCACTTTCTGGACTGGATCAATGGCCGTGTCCACGCTGCCCTTGCCGCAGGCTGGCGTGCCACGGACGGTCATCCCGCGCATGCGGGCTGGGCCCGCGCGTTCGCCACGCTGGCCGGCGGCACGGGGGGGCGGGCCAGGAGCGGCGGCGGGCTGGACCTGTTCCAGGGCCGGCGGCCGACGTGTGCGGGCGTGCGTGGGCTGGTTCAACGCATTACCGGTCACGTCCGCGTCGAGGTGGAGGATCGCCAGCCGGTCCGGTTCCGATTGCCACAGGGCCCGCAGGCTCTGGGCGGCACCGGTGGACCGGTTCTGGGCGAGGACCTCTGCCTGGGCCGCACGCTGGCCGTAGGCAGCGGCAGAATGCGGGTGCGCATCGGCCCCACTGACGAAGCCGCCGCCGTCAGGCTCGGGCCTGGCAGCGAACGTGGCGGGGTACTGCGGCACTGGCTGGGCGACTACCTGGGTGGGAGCCACCGTGTGGATGTGGACGTCGTGGTCCGCCGGGGGCGGCGTCGTCCATGGCCACTGGGCAGTGAAGCCAGGTCACTGGGTGTGTCCACGTGGCTGGGTGACCACGCCCCCCGGGAAACCGCTGTACGAATGACCCACGTCGGTGGCAACACCCCGGCGTAAACACGAGAGTTGATTAAGGAGAATCCATGAGCGCCAACGGAATCAGGCAGATTGTCGAGCGGCTCGACGGCGAATGCGCGCGGGCACTGGAGGCCGGTGCGGCGTTCGCGGGGGCGCGCACGGACTACGAGATCCACGTCGAGCACGTGGTGGTGAAACTGCTGGAAAAGAAGGAGCGGGCCACGCTGTTCGCAGCAGCTCTGGTGCAATACGGCGGTGATGCGGATGCGGTCTGGGACGCCTTGATGACGGCACTGGAGCGTCTGCGCAGCGGTCACGGTGGCAAGCCGGCGTTCTCGCATTCGCTGTTGCAGTGGCTGGAGCGCGCCTTGCTCGCATCCGAGTTGCACTACGGCGGCAAGGCGATAGACGGCCACGCGTTGCTGGACGCGTTGGTCGAGCAGTGCCAGAGAATGCCGGGGGGCGCGCTGCCCGGCCTGCTGGCCGCGGTGGATACCGAGCGTCTCCGGCGTGAGGCGCCCGCCCGGCAGCAGCCGGCGCAGGAGCCATCCGCTTCCCGTCCGACCACGGAGGACGCGTCCGGAGACAGTGCGCTTGACCGCTATACCTTCGACGCCACGGCCGCTGCCGAAGCCGGCGGCATCGATCCCGTCATCGGCCGCAACGTCGAGGTGCGCGCGGTCGCCGATATTCTGCTGCGACGGCGCAAGAACAACCCGATTCTGGTGGGCGAGCCGGGCGTGGGCAAGACGGCTGTGGTCGAGGGGCTGGCGCTTCGCATCGCCCGTGGCGACGTGCCGGCCGCGTTGCGTGGCGTGCGGATCCGGGTGCTCGACCTCGGGCAGCTCAAGGCCGGTGCAAGCGTCCAGGGCGAGTTCGAGAAGCGGCTCAAGCAATTGCTCGCCGATGTGGCCGCGGCGCCATCACCGACCATCCTGTTCGTGGATGAGGCGCACACGCTCATCGGCGCGGGCGGTGAAGCCGGGACCGGCGATGCCGCCAACCTGATCAAGCCGGCCCTGGCACGGGGAGAGGTGCGCATGATCGCCGCCACCACCTGGTCCGAGTACAAGCGGTATTTCGAGCGGGACGCGGCGCTGGCGCGGCGCTTCCAGATGGTCAAGGTGGATGAGCCGGACGCATCCACGGCATTGGACATGCTGGCGGCCGTGAAGGCGCCCTATCAATCCCATCACGGTGTGCGTATCACCGACGACGCCCTGACCGCGGCGGTGAACCTCTCGATTCGTTACATCCCCGGGCGCCAGTTGCCGGACAAGGCCGTGGACCTCATCGACACGGCCGCATCGCGCGTGTGTCTCAGCCAGAGTGCGCCCCCTGCGTCCATGGAGATTCACCGGGAGCGCGTGACCACCCTGCGTCAGCGTCTTGCCGGCCTGGACGAGCAGGCGGCGTCGGGGCTGGAAGCGGATCCCCAGCTGCTGTCAGGGCTGCGTGAAGCCCTGACAGTGGAAGAGGGGCAGCTCAGCCGTGTCCGTGACGAGTGGGAGGACCAGTATCAGCAGGTCCGGGCGTTACAGGCGGCCGATACCGACGCGGCGCAGGCCCGGTCGGCCCGGGCAGCGCTGTCCCGCAGCCAGCAGGGGCAGGCACTGGTGCACGGCGAAGTGGATGCCACCGCGGTGGCCGCCGTCGTTGCTGACTGGACCGGCGTGCCGCTGGGCCGCATGCTCCGGGACGAACTCGATGCCGTGCTGGCACTGGAGAGTGCCCTGGCTGGCCGTGTCGTGGGGCAGGACAGTGCCCTCACGACCATCGGCCAGACCCTGCGCAGTGCCAAGGCGGGGCTGCTGCGCCCGGACCAGCCCATGGGCGTCTTTCTCCTCACCGGCCCAAGCGGTGTCGGCAAGACGGAGACCGCGCGGGCGCTGGCCGACCAGCTGTTCGGTGGCGAGCGCGCCCTGATCTCCATCAACCTCAGCGAGTACCAGGAAGCCCATACCGTTTCCCAGCTCAAGGGCTCCCCGCCTGGTTATGTCGGCTTCGGCGAGGGCGGTGTACTCACCGAAGCGGTGCGCCAGCGCCCCTACAGTGTCGTGCTTCTGGACGAGGCGGAGAAGGCGCATCCGGACGTACTCAACCTCTTCTACCAGGTCTTTGATCGTGGCGTGATGCGCGATGGTGAGGGACGCGAGGTGGACTTCACCAATACCGTCATTCTGCTCACCTCCAACCTCGGCAGCGAGGCGCTGCACACGGCGGCGCAGGCCGAGGAGGGGGCCAGCGACGCCGAGCTTGCCGATCTGGCCTGGCAGGAGGTCCGGCGGGCCTTGCCGCCTGCATTCATCTCCCGGGTGCAGGTGGTGCCTTATCGACCACTGGATCACACTGGCCTGCGCAGTATCGTGGCGTTGAAGCTGGATGCGCTGGCCGCGCGGCTGCAGGAGGAGCACGGTATGGCCATGCGATGTGCACCGGAGGTGCTGGACCGGATCGTGGCGCAGTGCGAGGGCCGGGAGACCGGTGCCCGTCAGGTGGAAGCGGTGATCGACCAGCGCCTGCTGCCGGCCGTGGCCAGGCAGTTGCTCGCGCTGATGGCCGAGGGTGACGTGCCCGCCGCCATGGAGCTTGGCATCGACGATGACGGCGGCTTGAGCTGCGCATTTCTCGATGCGGCGGAAGCCGTGGCGTGAAGGCAGATCCCGGGCTGCTGCAACCCGGCTGACTTTGCGGTCGGTCACTGCTTGCCGTATGTTTGACCGCGTTTTCGCGGTGGAGATGCAGCGTGCGGCATGAAGTGACCAGCCTGTTCGAGCGTTATGGGCCGGCGTACAAGTGGCTGGCGCTTGTGGCTGTCATGCTCGGGACGCTGTCCACCGCTGTCGCCACGACCGTGGTCAACGTGGCGATCCCCGACGTCATGGGCGTTTTCAACGTCGGGCAGAGTGAGGCGCACTGGCTCTCGACCGGGTTTCTGGCGGCCATGACCACCGCCATTCTGCTCAACGCCTGGGCGTTGCAGCGGTTCGGCATGCGTCGGGTCTACGCCGCCGGCATGGCGGTGTTCGTACTGGCTTCGCTGCTGGGCGCCCTGGCGACCACCCTGGAGCTGGTCATCCTCGCCCGGGTGTTGCAGGGGCTGGTTGCTGGGTTGCTGCAACCCCTTGCCATCACTCTGATCTACCAGGTGTTTCCGGAGCGCCAGCGGGGGCTCGGGGTCGGATTGTTCGGCCTTGGCGTGATCCTCGGCCCTGCTGTCGGCCCCGCTATCGGGGGCGTGCTGGTGGATCTCACGGGATGGCGCGCTGTCATGGTGTTGCCTGCCCCGACGGCCGTGCTGGGTGGCCTGCTGGCGCTGTTCTTCGTGCCGCGGGGCCGCGTGTCCGGGCGTCGGCCGCAGCTCGACTGGGTGAGTCTGGTGGTGCTGGGGGTTGCCGTCACGGCCCTGCTGTGGGCCATGGTCAGTGGCCAGCGGCTCGGCTGGACACACCCCCCGGTCCTTGCTGCCCTGATTCTGGTGCCTGCGCTCACGGCGGGCTTCGTCGCCCGACAGCTGCTGGCGCGTGATCCGTTGCTGGATCCGCGCCTGTACCGGGTGCCCGCCTTTGCCGCGGGCTCCACCATCGCGCTGCTGTTCGGCGCGGGGCTGTTCGGTTCGACTTACCTCATTCCGCTGTTCGTCCAGGAAATTCAGGGAATGACGCCCACTGCCGCGGGGGTGGTGCTGATGCCGGCCGGCCTGGTGATGGCTGCGGCCTTCCCGCTCGGCGGGCTGCTGGCGGACCGGATGCGTCCGGTGGTTCCCATCATGGCGGGCCTTGTCATCATGGCCGTGTCCTGTGTGGCCATGGGGTTCGCCGGCCCCGGCACCGGCTTGCTTGCGGTCATGGGGTGGGTTGCACTCGGGCGCCTGGGGCTTGGTCTGGGGATGCCCTCGATACACACCGGGTCACTGTCGCGCCTGCCCCTGACCAGCACTGCCCAGGGGGCGGGGGCGCTGAACTTTGCGCAACAGTTCGGTGGCGCACTGGGTGTGACGTCCCTGTCCGTGTTACTTGACTGGCGTGCGGTGCGAGAAGTCGAGGCCGTTGCCGGCGCAGAGGGCGTGGCAGGTGGCCTGGCCGCGTTGCCGCCCGACCTGTACCGGCAGGCCTACGTTGCCGGCTTTCAGTGGAGTTTCCTGTTGCTGGGGGCCGTGTTCCTGCTGGCGCTGGTCGCGGCCTCCCGGTTCGGCCGGCAGTAGGGTCGTGCAGGACGGCTTGGCGACGGCGGCGCCGTTTACCGCGTGCCTGTCGGTGTGCCGCCCGTGACCGGGGCTGATAGACTGCGCACAACCCCTTTCCTGCTGGAGAGACCGTGTTTCACAAGCTTCCACTGTCCTGGTGGCAGTATCTGCTGCTCTGGCCTGGCGCCACGTTCATGGACTGGCTGGCGAGGACCTGGCCGGATGTGGTGATCCGTTACGGTTTCGGGTTCACCATGGAATCCTATGTGTTCTGGTCAGCCGTGTTGTCACTGCTGTTCTGGTTCGTGGTGCTTGTGGCTCTGGTCTGGGTGTTGAACGGGCTTCGCCGCAGCCGGGGAGCGCGACACAGCACCCGCTGACGTTGTACATTCCTTTTATTTCTTTCCCGTCTTTCTGCCAGCGATGCGCCGTTGAACCGGTAATTTCTTATACAAGGCTTGCATTGCGAGTGAAGCTGTACTAACCTTGTACTCAAGTTAACGGAACAAACGTGTTTTGTTGTGGTTGTCTGCTGAAGTGCTTCTCGCGTTGGCGCACCCTGTCCCCATATGCGCCGCCCGGCCCCCTCAAGGCGGCCGGGTTTTTTTGTCCGTAATCAACGCAATCCGATGAGGGCTGGCGCGCTCTCGCGCCAGCCCTGGGGATCCGCTTCTCAGGCGCGACTGATCTCCCGCCCGCCGCGGTTCTCCGGCGCAGGCGCGGCTGCCCCTGGCCCGTAGGTCTGTGGCGCCGGCACATCACCCTGGATCAGGTCGATGGTCCGTTGCACGCCATACTGCTGTTGCTGGATGACCCGCCCGTTCGCCTCGTTGATGGCACGGCACCGCTGCAACTCCTCCAGCAGGTCCGCCCACTGCGCCCGCACGGGCTCGGGGTCTTCCAGTGTCTCCAGGGCGGTGTTGATGGCGCTGCCTTCGCGCTCGCCGGTGATGGCCTCGACGAGCGCGAGCCGCTGGTTCTCGCTGGTTTCAATGGCGCCGAGGAGGTCGACCTTGCGGCTCAAGGCGGATTGCAGTGCCTCCATGTCACGTGCCACCAGCGCGCTCTGCTCTTTCTCGAGCTGCGTGTTCAGTGCCTGCATCAGCGAGAGCTGCTCGCCAATGGTCTCTGCAAGGGCGCGTGCATGTTCGGCCACGGTGTTACTCCTCGAGGAGGCTTTCCAGTTCCATGAAGCGGTCGGCGATGCTCTCGGCATTCAGCGGGTACTCGCCATTGGCGATACGCTCCCTGATCTCGTCGACACGCCCCTGGTCCACTTCGGGGGTCTGGTCGATGGCGTCACGCACCGACTGCAGCCGCTCCGACTCGCTGGCGCCGGCGGATGTGGCGTCGCCATTCGATTCCTGACCGACCTGGGGGCGCTCGCCGGGCTGCTGCACCTGGCGGTTGTCCCGGGCATCCTGCGTCGGCGTTACACCGGGCCGGTTGCCCCCGTCAATTGGGTTTGCCATGACTTGCTCCTGTCCTTCAATCAGCGTCGCGGTGAGCCGCTACTCACCCTGTCAGATCCGCTATCGGCAGGGTTTGCCGCAACTTTAGCTTCAGGTGCAACTTTTTCACAGGGTACTGGCCCCATGGTTTCGGCGAAAGCCGGTGTGCGGTCAGAAGCCAACCCTGACCCGGCTGTCGCCGATGATCTCGCCTTCGATGACCCGTTCCGACGACGTATTTCTGACGCGAATGCGATCCCCGAGGGCGCCGGACTGCAGCGCCTCCCCGTTCATGCTGACGCTCGCTGCCCGCGAATCAAGGGTCAGCAACACGGTCTGTCCGCGCTCGACCAGCTGCGGGGCGCTGACGCGCGACGGCGTCAGGATTTCGCCGGAGCGCATGGCGCGGTTGAGCTCCATGCCGACGAGTTCCTCCGCGCTGGTGTAGTAACCGCGGCGCGTGCGGTTGACGTTGATCTCCACAAGCTCCAGGTCATCCTGGCTCAGCAGTGCACCGCGGGACAGGGAGCGTGCTGCCGCATAGACCTCCTTGAGTGTCTCCACCCGTACCGAGACATACAGCGTCCAGGGGCTCGGGTGGTTACAGCGCACGCCGACCGTCGCACGGCTCTGGCTGGAGCGGCCGGGCGGGCTGAACGTCTCCAGGGCCTCCTCGCAGCGCGGCAGCCGCAGGCGCTGGTCGACGCGCCCGACATCCACCGTGCTCTGGCCGTCGCCGGTCAGCTCGGCCTCTGCGTGGCGTTCCACGGCGTCATGAATTTCGTCCAGCGGCTGGATGTCGTCGGCGCCCGCGGTGCCGGCCCCCAGGGCGATCGGTGCCGTGAAGGCGGCGGCGGCATAGCGCACGGTGGAGGCCCGCGCACGGACACGGATGCCGGCCAGCCACGTTGTGATGTGAGTCCATGTGTTCATTGGTTTCAGGCGCTAGTTTTGTGCCCCGCGTATCGGGGCGTTACCCGGGCGTAGATTAAGCAAAATGCGTGCCGTTATCCGGCGTCAAGTTTCCCGGCGCGGGGCCGATATCCGGCTATCGACACGTCATACAAGCAGTCGGGGCCACAGCGTCGGCTGCAGGAGAGATCAAGACATGGCCAGCATCATGGATTCCGTGGACCAGCGCACGACCCTTGCGGGCACCAACCGCATGGAGCTGCTGCTGTTTCAGCTGTCAGGCGCCCAGCTGTTCGGGATCAACGTATTCAAGGTGCGCGAGGTGATCCCCGTGCCGCGCCTCATCCAGCTGCCGCACTCACACCCGACGGTCGCCGGCGTGTGCTACATCCGTGACCGCACCATCGCCGTCATCGATCTGCGGATGGCCACCACGGGGCGGGCGCTGGAGGAGCGGGATACCAGCTCCGTGATTGTCACCGAGTACAATCGCAGTGTGCAGGGCTTCATGGTGCGGGGCGTCGACCGGATCGTGAACGTCAACTGGCGCGACATCATGCCGCCGCCGAGCAGCTGGTCCAACACGGCCTATCTCACCGGTGTGACGCGCGTCGACGAGCGGCTTGTGCAGATCGTGGATGTCGAGAAGGTCATGGACGAGATCAACCAGGCAGGCGGTATCGGGGCGTTGCCGGGTGTAGAGGAGGGGGGCGTCAAGCCTGCCTCCGGCGCGGAAGACTGGCATGTGCTGGTGGTGGATGACTCGTCCGTGGCCCGGCGTCAGATTCATGACACCCTCCAGGGGATGGGTGTGCAGGTCACCATGGCGCGGGACGGTCAGGAGGCCATGGAGACGTTGCGGGGCTGGGCGGCACGCCCTGACGAGTCCCCGTGGAATCAGCTTCTCATGGTCATTTCCGACGTGGAGATGCCCCGTATGGACGGCTACACTGTGGCGACGGAAATCCGGCGGGACGATGCGTTGAAAGGGTTGCATCTGTTGCTTCACTCCTCCCTGAGCGGCATGTTCAACGAGGATCTGGTCAAGCGCGTCGGGGCCGACGATTTTCTGGCGAAGTTCGGCGCATCGGAGCTGGCTGGCCGGGTACAGGCTCGCCTGGAGCAGGTGAACGCCTGATTCGGCGTGGTCTTCGCCGATGTCATCACGCTACAATTCGGCCGGCGGCGGTTGCTTCTGGCCGCTGCACCTACCAGCCGATCAATGAGGAAGCCGCCTCCGTGACGTCCAGAGCCATTGCCCCGGAACATTACCAGGCGTTTCGTGCGTTCCTCGAACAGTCCTGTGGGATCGTGCTCGGGGACAACAAGCAGTATCTGGTCTCCAGCCGGCTCGGCCATCTGATGGAGCGGGAGAAGATCAAGGACCTCGGCGAGCTGGTCTTCAAGGTGCAGCAGCCGGGTGGTCAACGGCTTCGCGGCACGGTCATCGAGGCCATGACCACCAACGAAACCCAGTGGTTTCGTGACAGCTATCCCTTCACCATCCTGCAGGAAACGTTGCTGCCGGAGTTTCACAAGCGTGGCGTCGACAAGCTCCGCATCTGGTCCGCGGCCTGTTCGTCCGGGCAGGAGCCGTTCTCCATGAGTATTGCGCTGGAGGAGTTCCGGGCGCGGGGCCCCCGCATCGAGGCGGAGATCGTCGGAACCGATATCTCTCCGGCCATGATTGCCCAGGCGAAGGAGGCGAAATACTCCGACTCCACCGTCAACCGGGGGCTGAGCCCCGAGCGTCGAGATCGCTACTTTCAGCGCAGCGGCGCGGACTGGGTGGTGCGTCCGGAGATTCGCCGGCGCACTCAGTTCATGGTGCACAACCTGCTGGACAGCTACGCCAGCCTCGGACGGTTCGACGTGGTGTTCTGCCGTAACGTCCTCATCTATTTTTCCGCCGAATCGCGGGAGAACATTCTCAACCGCATGATCCAGCAGATGCGCCCGGGTGGTTACCTCATTGTCGGCGCCTCGGAGTCGCTGGCCCGGCACGCTGGCCAGCTGGAGATGGTGCGCAGTCAAGGCGGTGTCATCTACCGCGTGCGTCAGCCGGCACGGTAAGCGGCAAGCGTTTGCCGCTCCATTGCCGCTTTCCTGTTGCCGGAACGCCGACGTTGCCGCGCCGGTTTTCTGCCGCCAGCCCCGAGAGATCGATCCGCCCCTGAGGCGCAACGCCAGTGCTGACGGGCCTCTTCGCCTGCTGTCGCCCGTATTTCTCTCCATCTTTCCCTGGTTTGGCATGACGCTTGCTTAGAGCTCCGGTGTCGATTCACTGGAGGGTGATCATGGCAATTTCCTTCGATAACGCAGTGGGCCCACACGCGGCAGCGCTGAAGCTCCGGGGAGAGCGGCATCAGCTGCTCTCGGAGAACATCGCCAACGCGGATACGCCGAACTACAAGGCCCGGGATATGGACTTCCGCACCGCGCTGCAGCAGGCCGAGAACGGCCAGGCCAACAGCGGTGGTGTGATGCAGACCACCCACGCTCAGCACATTCCGTCGCCCAACGGCGATGGCACCTCGGCCGATGCGCTCTACCGCGTGCCGAATAGTCCGTCGCTGGACGGCAATACCGTGGAATCCCAGGTGGAGCAGGCGCAGTTCGCCGAGAACACGGTCAAGTACCGCGCGTCGCTGGATTTCCTTGGCGGGCGCATCTCCAACCTCGTTGGCGCGATCAGGGGCGAGTAAATCATGTCTGTTTTCAATGTGTTCGATGTCGCGGGTTCGGCCATGAACGCACAGTCCGTGCGGCTGAACACCACGGCCAGCAACATGGCCAACGCGGAAGCCGTTGCCACGACGCCGGAGGAGGCCTACAAGGCCAAGCAACCGGTATTTGCCGCTGCATTGCGCGGTGTCGAGGGCGGCGCACAGAACCCGGCCAACGTTGGCGTCACCCTCGACCACATCGTCGAGAGCGATGCACCCAACAAGCCGCTGCACATGCCGGGGCACCCGGCCGCCGACGAAGACGGTTATGTGTACCGCTCGAACGTCAACAGCGTCGAAGAGATGGTGAACATGATCTCGGCTTCCCGTTCCTACCAGAACAACGTGGAAGTCATGAATACATCCAAGGAGTTGGCGCTGCATACCCTGCAGCTCGCCCAGAATTGAGGACGCCGCCATGTTGGGACTTGATGCACTGACAGGATCCACAAGCAGCAGCTCGGAGATCGAGCAGCCGGAAGACGCCAAGGGCAAAACCGCCGACGAGCTGGATAGTTCCGATTTCCTGCAGCTCATGATCGCCCAGTTCCAGAACCAGGATCCGTTCGAGCCCATGGAGAACGGTGAGTTCATGGGGCAGCTTGCGCAGTTCACCTCGGCGTCCGGTATCTCCGGGATGCAGGAGTCGTTCGAGGAGTTTGCCGCGCAGATGGGTCAGGACCAGGCGCTCCAGGCAGCGTCACTGGTTGGCCGCAGCGTCATGGTGGAGAGCGACAGCATGCCCCTTGGCGAGAACGGGCTCAGTGGCGTCGCCCAGCTGCCGCGCAACAGCGAGAACCTGAACATCACCATCTCGGATGGTGCCGGTCAGACCGTGCGGGAGATCAGCATGGGCCGACAGGATGCCGGCGATGTGCCGTTCCACTGGGACGGGCTCAACAATGACGGCGACGAAATGCCGGATGGAACGTACACCGTCCGGGCCAGCATCGGCAGCGGTGACGATTCCACCGCCGTCAACACCCTGGCGGCGGCGCCAGTGACCAGTGTCAGCCTCGAGTCCGATGGGCGCAGCCCCATGCTGACGCTCGAAGGGGCCGGTGAATATTCCCTCGATTCTATTCGTCATATTCAATAAGGAAGGGGTGCGACCATGTCTTTCAATATTTCCCTCTCGGGGCTGAATTCCGCGTCCTCCGATCTGGACGTTACCAGTAACAACATCGCCAACAGCGGCACCGTGGGCTTCAAGGGGTCCCGCGCCGAGTTCGCCGACGTGTTTGCCCAGACCCAGTTCGGTATCGCCAGCAACGCCATTGGCTCCGGTTCGCGGCTGCAGAACGTGGCCCAGCAGTTCACCCAGGGCCAGTTCGATTTCACCGGCAACAACCTGGATCTGGCCGTGAACGGGGAGGGCTTTTTCCGCCTCCAGGACAATGACGGCAGCGTCTCCTATACCCGTAACGGCGCCTTCCAGCTGAATCAGGACGGGGTGGTCGAGAATGCCGACGGCCGCGCACTGACAGGATATCCGGCTGACGGTGACGGCAACGTCGGCGGTACCCTGCAGCCGCTGAGCATCGATACCGGTAATGTGCCGCCGCAGGCGACCACCGCGATCGACATCGACGCCAACCTGCAGTCGAACGCGGACGGCCTCGATCCCACCAACTTCGACGTGAACGATCCGGAGACCTTCAACTTCTCCACCTCGACCACCGTCTACGATGGCCAGGGCACCTCCCGCAGCGCCAACATCTACTTCGTCAAGGATGAGGGCGAGGAGAACGAGTGGCTGTCCGTGGTGGAGATCGGCGATCAGCTCATCGGCATCGATGACCCGGACAACCCGGATCCCGACGAGATGTTCCGGGTCGCGTTCAACTCGGACGGCAGCTTTGACAGCGTGGTGCCCGGGCCGGGTGCCGGCAACGACGCCCAGGACACAAGTGCCTCGTCGATCGACTTCGAGTATGACCCCGGCGACGGTCTCGACCCGCAGCGTATCGAAGTGGACTACGGTGCACTGACCCAGTTCGGCACGCCCTCGGCTGTCAACGAGCTGACCCAGAACGGCTTCGAGGCGGGTGAGTTCTCCAGCCTGGACATCGAGGAAGACGGCACCGTCTTCGGTCGCTACACCAATGGTGAGTCGCTGCAGCTGGGTCGGGTCGCCACCGCGCGCTTCCCCAGTGAGCAGAACCTGACCGAGGTGGGTGACAACCTCTGGCTGGAGAGTGCCGAGTCCGGCGAGCCGATTCTTGGCCAGCCCACCACCTCCGGTCTGGGCGGGATCCAGAGCGGTGCCCTGGAGCAGTCCAACGTGGACATCACCGAACAGCTGGTGAACATGATCACCGCGCAGCGGAACTTCCAGGCCAACGCCCAGATGATCAGCACCCAGGACCAGGTGACCCAGGAGATTCTCAACATCCGCTAAGGCGGGGCGAGGACATGACCCATGGATAATTTTGCATACCTTTCCATGACCGGTGCCAAGCACGCCCTGCAGGCGCAGCAGCACACCAGTCATAACCTGTCCAACGCCAACACGCCCGGCTTCCGGGCGGACATGGACCAGTTGATCACGCACCCGGTCAGCGGACCCGGCTTCGACAGCCGGGCCTACTCCGCGGAGAGCAGCGTTGGCTGGGACTTCAACCCCGGCACCATGCAGACCACCGGCCGCGACATGGACGTGGCACTGCAGGGCGAAGGCTTTTTCGCCGTCCAGGGTGCGGACGGCAACGAGGCCTACACCCGTCGCGGTGACATGCGCGTGTCCAACATGGGGCTGCTGGAGAACGGCGCCGGCCAGCAGGTGATGGGTGAGAACGGACCGATCGCCATACCGCCGGCGGACAAGGTGGACATCGGCGATGACGGCACCATCAGCATCATCCCGGACGGTGGTGATGCGGAAGAGCTGGTCATTATCGATCGCGTCAAGATGGTGAATCCGGCGGAGCAGGACCTGGAGAAGGGCGACGACGGGCTGTTCCGTCTGGCCGACGGTGACGTTGCTCCGGCCGACGCCCAGATGCGCCTGAGTTCCGGCACCCTCGAGGGCAGCAACGTGAGCTCCGTGGACGCCATGGTCGAGCTGATCGACAACCAGCGGCAGTTCGAGATGCACGTGAAGATGCTCACCAACGCCGAAGAGAATGATGCCGCCAGCAGCTCCCTGTTGCGGATGCAGGGCTGAGACGAATAACGCCGTCGACACGGCAGGAGGGTAACCATGAATCCCGCACTTTGGGTCGCCAAGACCGGCCTGGACGCGCAGGAGACGCGCATGCAGACCGTCTCCAACAACCTGTCCAACGTGAACACCACCGGCTTCAAGCAGGACCGCGCGGTGTTCGAGGACCTGGTTTACCAGAACGTGCGCCAGGCGGGCGCGCAGAACACCCAGGATGCACAGCTGCCCACGGGGCTTTCCCTGGGCACGGGCGTGCGCGTGGTCGCCACGGAGAAGGAGCACTCCCAGGGCACGCTGCAGCAGACCGAGAACCCGCTGGATCTCGCCGTGGAAGGTGACGGCTTCTTCCAGATCCTGCGGCCGGACGGTTCCGTCGGGTATACCCGCGACGGCTCCTTCCAGGTCAACAGCGAGGGGCAGGTGGTGACCTCCAGCGGTTTCGAGCTGGAGCCGCCGCTCAACATCCCCGAGAACGCGGAGAACGTCACCATCGGTCAGGACGGCACGGTTACCGTCTCGCTGGCCGGCCAGGCGGACGTTCAGGAAGTGGGCCAGATCGAGCTGGTGGACTTCGTCAATCCGGCGGGCCTGGAGCCCATCGGCGGCAACCTGTTCATGGAGACCGCGGCCAGCGGTGCGCCGCAGGCCGGCACGCCCGGGCTCGACGGGCTCGGCGGGGTGCTCCAGGGTGCGCTGGAGTCCTCCAACGTGAACATCGCCGAAGAGCTGGTGAACATGATCGAGACCCAGCGCGCCTTCGAGACCAATACCAAGTCCATTTCCACGTCGGACCAGATGCTGCAGTTCATCACGCAGAACCTGTAATTCCGCTGGTGGCCGCCTTGAAGGCGGCCACATCACCCGGCGTTGGGGCCGGGTAGGGGGCACACACCATGAAAGCATTCGCAGTATTGCTTGTCGGGGCCGTATTCATCACCGGCTGCGCCGTGACCACGCCGCCGGAGTACAAGGATCCGCCGGCGCTCCCGGAGCCGGTGATCAGTGAAGAGGAGCCGCCGGCAAACGGTTCCATCTACCAGGCGAACCAGGGGCAGCGGTTGTTCGAGAACCGGACGGCGCTGCGGGCGGGTGACATCATCACCATCTTCCTCGAAGAGGAGACCGGTGCCAGCAAGAACGCCAGCACCTCGGTCACCAGGGACAGCGAGGTGAACGCCGGGGCGCCGAACATCCTTGGCCGCGACGCCTCCATCGGCGGCAACCCCCTGTCCATCGGGGCAGAGTCGGCGAGTGGCTTCGACGGCGCCGGCAACGTGGACCAGGGCAACGAACTCACCGGCAGCATCAGTGCCGTGGTCGTGGACGTCCATCCCTCCGGCAACCTGGTCGTGCAGGGGCGCAAGAAGCTGACCATCAACCACGGCGACGAGTACATCACCATCACCGGGCTCGTGCGGCCGGACGACCTGGCGCCGGACAACTCCATTTCGTCCGAGCGCATCGCCAACTCGCAGATTTCGTACACCGGCACCGGGACGCTGGCCGATTCCAACCGCATGGGCTGGGGACAGCGCATCCTGAACAGCCCGCTGTGGCCGTTCTGACGCCACGGGAGCAATGGCAATGAAACGTCTTACGATCGTGACGCTGATGAGCATGGTGCTGGCGTGGACCAGCGTCTCCCTGAACGCCCAGACGTGGACCGGCGAGCGCATCAAGGATCTGGCCTCGGTCGCCGGTGTGCGTGACAACCAGCTCGTGGGGTACGGGCTCGTGGTGGGCCTGGATGGCACCGGTGACCAGACCACCCAGACCCCGTTCACCGTACAGAGCATCCGCAGCATGCTGAGCTCCCAGGGCGTCCAGGTGCCTCCGGACGTCAACTTCCAGACCGATAACGTCGCCGCCGTCATGGTCACCGCCGACCTGCCGGCATTCTCACGTCCGGGCCAGGATATCGACGTCACCGTGGCCTCCATCGGCAACGCCGACAGCCTCCGCGGCGGTGCCCTGTTGATGACGCCGATGCGGGGTGCCGATGGCGAGATCTACGCCATGGCGCAGGGGAACCTGACCGTCAGCGGCTTTGGCGTGGATGGCGCGGACGGCTCCAGCATCACCGTGAATATCCCCAGCTCCGGCCGCATTCCCAATGGTGCGACGGTGGAGCGGGAGGTCACCAGCCCGTTCAACACCGGCAACACCATCGAGCTCAACCTCAATACCGCCGATTTCACCACGGCCCGTCGGGTGGCGGACGCCATCAACGAGGAGCTGGGGCCGGAGACAGCGCGGGCGGAGGATGCCGCCGCGGTGACCGTGCAGGCGCCGCAGGATCCGGACCAGCGTGTCGGATTCATGGCCTATCTGGAGGACATCCGCGTGGAGCCGGGTGAGGCGCCGGCGAAGGTCATCGTCAACTCCCGCTCCGGTACGGTTGTTGTGGGCAGCGAGGTCCGGGTGCGTCAGGCCGCAGTGAGCCACGGTAGCCTGACTGTCACCATCAGCGAGGATTTCGACGTGGAGCAGCCGCCACCGTTCACGGGTGGCCAGCCGGTCATCACGCCGGATACCGATATCCAGGTGGAGCAGGAAGACAGCCCCATGTTCCTGTTTGGCCCCGGCGTGCGGCTTGAGCAGATCGTCGAATCGGTCAACCAGGTGGGTGCTGCGCCGAGTGATCTCGTGGCGATTCTCGAGGCACTCAAGCAGGCGGGCGCCCTGCGCGCCGAACTGGTCGTGATCTGAGGAGCGATTCCATGGCGATCAGCACTCCACAGCATCCGGATCCGAACATTTTCGACAACGGCTCCCTGGATCGTCTGCGAGGCAACCTCCAGAACCCCACCGAGCAGGATCTGCGCGAGGTGGCGGAGGAGTTCGAAACCGTGTTCGTGGGCATGATGCTCAAGAGCATGCGTGCGGCGACGCCCGGTGACGATCTGTTCGGCAGCAACGCCATGGAGCAGTACGAACAGCTCCACGACCAACAGCTTTCCCAGAGCCTGGGCCGTTCCGGCGGGCTGGGTATTGCCGACATGGTCGAGCGCCAGCTGCGTGAGAACGCCGGCTTCGAGACCGAGCACCAGGTCGGCATTCACGGTCGCTCCATCGAGGACTACGACCGCCGCATGCCGCCCATGCAGATTCGCACGCCGGACGACAACGTCCCCGGGGCGGAGCCGAAGCCGGGGGCGTCGGAGCCCGGCCGGCCCGGTGGCAAGGGCGCGGGGTGGGAGTCCCCCGAGGCGTTCGTGCGCGATGTCTGGCCCGCGGCCGAGAAAGCGGCCGAAGCGCTGGACGCCGATCCGCGGGCCCTGGTGGCCCAGGCGGCGCTGGAGACCGGCTGGGGGCAGCATGTCATCCGCGATGGTGACGGCGACAGCGTCAACAACCTGTTCGGCATCAAGGCCGATCAGCGTTGGGACGGCGACTCGGTCTCCGTGCCGACCCTGGAGTTCCGGGGCGGCGTGCCGGAGCGGGAAGTGGCCAGCTTCCGTGCTTACGACTCCCTGGAGGAGAGTTTCCAGGATTACGTGGAATTTCTGCAGAGCAATCCCCGCTACAGCGATGCGCTCGAGAACAGCCATGACCCGGAGCGGTGGGTTGAAGAGCTGCAGCGTGCGGGCTACGCCACCGACCCCGACTATGCCGAGAAGATCCGCGGCATCATGGGCGGCGATCTGCTGGAAGCAGCCATCGACCCCCTCAAGTCCGGGCCGGACCGGCCGATAAACGAGGCATAGACCAGGGAGTAGCAGAACATGACCATGCTGAACAACAGTACCTCCGGCCTGCTGGCATTCCAGCGGGCACTGGCGACCACCTCGCACAACATCTCCAACGTCAACACCGAGGGGTACAGTCGTCAGCGTGTTGAACTCTCAACGCGGCCCGCCTCCGATCAGGGCAACGGCTTCGTCGGCAACGGCGTGCAGACGGGCACCGTGCAGCGGATCTTCGACCAGAACCTCGAGGATGCGGTGCGCCGGGCCGGCACCGAGTTCCAGTCGTTCGACAAGCTGGCCAACTTCAATGGCCGTGTCGACAACCTGCTGGCGGACAAGGATGCCGGGCTGTCGCCTGCCCTGCAGGGCTTCTTCGACAGCCTGGAGGACGTGGCCAACGACCCCTCTTCGTCGTCCGCCCGGCAGATGGTGATTTCCGAGTCGGAGAACCTGGTCAGTCGCTTCGATCTGCTGGACCGGCAGCTGCGTAGTCTGGATGACGAAGTCACCGACCAGATGCAGAACAACGTCTCCCAGATCAACCAGCACGCCGAGTCCATCGCCAACCTCAACCGCGAGATCCGTGACGCCGAGGGGCGCTCCGGCGGGCAGCCCGCGAACGACCTGCGCGACCAGCGGGATCAGCAGCTGCAGGAGCTCTCCGACCTGGTGGGCACCCAGACCATCCACACCGATGACGGCGGCATTGACGTCATGGTCGGCAATGGCCAGCCGCTGGTGGTGGGGAACGACGCCAATTCCCTCGATACCCAGCGCAACGAGTTCGATCCCAGCCGGGAGGAACTGGTGTTCGTGGGTGCCGACGGCTCGCCCAAGAACGTCACCAACGTGATCAGTGGCGGGGAGCTGGGCGGGCTGATGGAGTTCCGCGAGAATACCCTCGACAGCGTGCGTAACGACCTCGGCCAGCTCGCAACGGATCTCAGCAACGCCATCAATGCCCAGCACAACCAGGGCATCCAGCTGAACGGCGAGCAGGGCGGGGACGTCTTCTCCGTGGCCGAGCCGCGCGTGCTGCCCTCCACCCGCAACAGTGATGCCATCGACGGAGCGCCGGACGTGGCGTTCGTCGAAGACTCCGTGGGTCAGCTCACCGGTTCCGACTACCGCGTGACCTTTGAAGGCGGTGACTGGGAAGTGGAGAACCGCGAAAGCGGCGAGACCTTCTCGGTGAACGATGACGGTGACGGCGAGGTGCTCGAGGTCGAGGGGCTGCGCATCGATGTCAGCGAGATCGAGGATGCCGAGGACGGTGACCGCTTCGAGATCCAGCCGACCCGCGACTCCATTACCGCCATGGAGACCAACCTGCGCACCGCCGATGAAGTGGCGGCGGCGTTCCCCGTGGTGGGTGGTGAGGCGACAGGTGCCGGCGGCACTGCCGGCGTCAATCGTGGCGACGGCGAGATTGGCGACTTCAACATGACCTCGGATGACAACGTGCCGTTCGATGACGAAGTCACGCTGACCTTCGACGCCGATGCCAACCAGTTCACCGTCGAGTCCGAGAACGAAGGGGTGATCGGCACCCTGGATTACGACCCGGCGGTGGACAGCAACGGCAAGACGTTCTCCGGGGACGATCTCGGCGCGGACAACCCGTTGACGGGGATCGAGTTCACGATGGCCGGCACGCCGCGGACCGACGACGCGTTTGTCATCGAGTCCAACGAGGACGGCTCCGGTGACAACCGGAACGCTCAGGCGCTGGCGGAGATCGCCAACGAAGGGCTGCTCAACGACGGCAACGACAGTCCGCAGGATTTCTTCAGCCGCATCGTCGGTGAAGTGGGTACCGAAACCCAGCGCTCCCAGAGCGCCCGGGACGCGCAGGAATCCCTGCTGCGTCAGGCGGAAGCCGACCGTGAATCGGTCTCCGGCGTGAACCTGGAAGAAGAGGCGGCGGATCTGCTGCGGTTCCAGCAGGGCTTCCAGGCAGCCGCCCAGGCGGCGTCCGTGGCCGACAACCTGTTCCAGACAGTGATCAACACGGTGGGGAGATAACCATGCGTGTATCCACCAGTGAGCTGCAGCAGTCCTCCATCAACACGGTTCTGGATCAGCAGTCCAACCTGCTGCAGATCCAGAACCAGCTCGGCACCGGCCGGCGCATTCTGTCGCCGTCCGATGACCCGTCCGGCGCCACCCAGGCCCTGAACCTGGACAAGGCGGTCAAGACCAGCGAGCAGTACCAGCGCAACAACGAGCAGGCGGAGCTGCGCCTGCGCCTGGAAGACACGGTCCTCGGCGAGACCAGTAACGTGGTCAACCGTATTCGCGAGCTGACCGTCCAGGGTGCCAACGCCAGTCAGAACCAGGAGAGCCGTCAGGCCATTGCGGCAGAGATGCGCGAGCGCGTGGACGAACTCCAGGACCTGGCCAACACCGACGATGGCCGCGGCGAGTACCTGTTCTCCGGCTACAAGACCGACGTCGAGCCGTTCGTGCGCGAAGGTGAGGGCGTGCAGTACCGTGGCGATCAGGGGCAGCGCGATACCCAGGTGGGGCCGAGTCGCAGGATCGACAGCAGCCACAGTGGCTACGAGACGTTCATGGATATCCCCACCGGCAACGGTGATTTCCAGGTAAGTGTCAACGAAGACAATGAAGGGCGGGCGCGCCTGGCCAACGAAGAGGTCATCGACGACAGCGTCGACTTCAACGGCCCCTACGAGATTCTGTTCGAGGAGGATGCCGACGGGGACATGCAGTTCGAAGTGGTGGACGGCGACGGTGACCCGGTCCTCGACGAGAACGGGGATCCGGTGGCCGGGCCCTACCAGGACGGAGCGCCCATCGAGTTCGACGGCCGCTCGGTGACGTTCGAGGGCGAGCCCGAGGATGGTGACAGCTTCAGTGTGGATTCGGCGCCGCGCCAGTCGCTGTTCCAGACCGTCGACAACCTGATCGAGGCCTTCGACAGTCGGGCGGATGACGGTGCCGATCGCGCCAAGCTGGAAACGGAGATCTATGAGGCCCTGGAGAACATGGACGCCGCGCTCGGCTCCCTGAACCTGACCCGCGCCGAGACCGGGGCACGGCTGAACGCGCTGGAGTCCGAGCTGCGCGCCAACGAGGCCGCGCGACTGGATCTGGAGACGGAGCTCTCCCGGGTCGAGGATCTCAACTACGCCGAGGCCATCAGCCGCTTCCAGCAACAGCAGGCCGGTCTGCAGGCGGCGCAGCAGAGCTACGCACAGATCCAGAATCTGTCCCTGTTCAACTACATCTGAGGCGTCGTCATCGGCCTTGCGCCCGCCGCGTGACCAGATCGGTCCGGCGGGCGTTTTCGTGTGTGGCGATGACTACCAGCCCGGCATGACCTCCGATGACGCCCGGATGCTGCCGCTCGTGGGCGCAGGGGCGACCGCCGATTCCAGCGTGTCCACCACCAGCCGGGCGTCGGCGATTGCGTCACCGGTGTCGGGCAGGCTGGCCAGGACGGCGTGGTGACGCCCGGGCGCGTCCAGGCGCGGGCGGTGATCCAGCAGCCCCTCCTGCTCCAGCCACTGCTCCACCTGCTGGATGCGTTTGTCGCCAAAGCCCGGCAGCCGATCCTCGCGCAATGAGGCGATCAGCGCATCGGGGGCGCCGCCCACCGCATCCGCGCGTTCGACCAGCGCGTCCAGGTGCTTCCACTTCCCCATGGGGCTCTGCTCCAGACGCGGTCTGTCCACCGGCTCGCCACGGCCGATACGCCATGCGTTGATCCACGCCCGTGCGGCGGTCGCGCGCCGTTCGAGCATGGCGCATGCGCGCGCGTCCAGGTGTCGTGCCGCCGGGCCTTGCAGGAGACTCTCGGCCTGGCCGATGGTGGTGACACGAAAGTCCGCGATCAGGCGGTGGAGTGTCGGCAGGTCGTCATGCAGCAGATGGAACAGGTGCAACGTGCCCGGTTCGGCGTACGGGTCGACCGGGGCGACACCCAGTGCCGCGGCGTAGGCTGCGGGATCCTCGGGATCGGGCTCCGGTAGCGCGTCCGGCTGCGGCAGGGGCAGCGGGTCCGGGCTTCGGGTGGCGCTGGCCCGCAATTGGGCGAGATCGATGACCCGTGGCGCTTCCCCGGTGGCACGTTGCCACCGTTCCACGTCCTCGGGCTGTGCGCTCAGGTAGAGGATCTGGCGCCCGCTGTCCCGGGTCAGCGCGTGCAGGGTGGTGGCAACGGCGTCGAACCGCACCGGGTCGGTCGTAGCGAGGGCTTCGTCCAGCATGAGTGGCAGGGGGGCGTGGCCGTGCTCGTGCTCTTCGACCCAGGCCATGCGCAGGGCGAGCAGGAGCTGCATGCGCGTGCCCACGGAGAGCGCCTCCAGTGTCCGGATCTCACCGCTCGCCGTCTCCCGGGCGCAAGGCTCGCCGTGGTCGTTGAGTTCCAGGGCGAACTGGTCGTGCGTAAAGCGCCGCAGCCACCGGTCGGCGAGCCGGGCGGCCCTGGGCTGATGGTCACGGCGGTGGTCGGCTTCCACCGCGTCGAGCAGAAACCGCCCGGCTTCCGCCACCATGCGCTGATCATGGCGCTCTGCCAGCGCGTCACGCGCCTCGTCCCGTTCCGCGCGCGCCTGCTCCAGCTGGAAGCGGTGCTCCGCGTCGCGCAACCGCTGGTGAATGCGCTCCTCTTCACGCACCAGGTCGTCGTGCTCCTCCGACCGGGCCTGCGCCCGCTGCAGCTCCGCCGTCAGGCCGGCGCGGTCATCGGCATCCGCCAGCGCGCGCAGGTCGTCCGGCGCCGACTGCAGTCGTTTCAGGGCGTCATCCTCACGCACGGTTGCGGCGTGCAGGGCTCTGGTGGCGTCTTTCCAGTCGGGCAGGTCCTCCACGCGCGCCAGCAGCGTATCGCGGTCGCCGACGGTGATGGCGGCACGGGTGTACAGCTGCTCCAGGGCCGCGTTCGCCTCCTGCTCCCGGGCGGTGGCCTGGTCTGCCTCGCCCCGCGCTTGCGCGTACTCGCGCCGCGCCTCGTCAGCCGCCTGCACCCGCTGTTCCAGTTGATCCAGCGCGTGGGCGAGGTCGGCAGTGGCCAGGCTGGTCGGGGGGCTTTGCCATGCAGCCAGCGACGTGCGCAGCTCCTCCCGCAGCGGCGTGAGCTGGTGCTCGAGATGGTCGCAGCGGGCCTGACTCTCGTCCCGGGCAATGCGTGCCTCGTCCAGCCGGAGCAGGCGCTGGACGAGGAGCTGGAGATGATTGGGCAGCGTGTCGGTATCCAGGGCCAGGCCCATGTCGGCGGTGAGTGAGCGCAGTGCCGTTCGCGCCTCCTCCAGCTGGCGCCGGGCGGACTCAGTGCGTTGCCGCCGGTCTGGCGTGTCCGCGCCGGAGCGGGGGCGCAGGCTGCGCCACAGCAGCCACGCCAGGCCTGCGGCGGCGCCACTGGCCGCGGCCGTGGCGACGGCTGGGCTGTCGCCGTAGCCGGCGTAGGCCAGTGCGGCCACGGCAACGCCGCTGGTGGCGATGGCCAGTCGGTCGAGCCATGTGGAACGCGCCGTCGAGGTGCCGGGTGCTGTGTCTGCGGCGCCCCCGTCGGCATCACCGCCGAGCTGATGCCAGTCGCCCAGGGCCCGGGCGAGCGTCTGCGCTGCCTCTTCGAGGCGGGCGACACTGTATTGATCGATGCGTGGCGGGTGCCCCCCTTCGTCGCCGATCAGCCGCTCGTTCTCGGTGACCCGTGTGGTGTCCCGGTGAAGCTGATCCCGCGCCTGTTCCAGGCGCGTGGTCAACTCGCGGATCTCGTCCAGCCGCCGGCGCATGGGTGGGAGGTCCGGAGCATCGTCTGCGTTCTCTCCAAGTCCGGTCCGGTGCAGCCGCTCCATGGCGGCTTCCATGGTGTCCCGCGCCTGACGGTGGCGCTCGCGCTCCTGGTCGCGGCGCTGTTCCAGGCGCTCCAGCTCCTGTGCGGCGCTTCCCTCGGGCATGATCTCCGGGAAGGTGGCGAGATCCGCACGCGCGGCGCGGGTCGCGTCCCGGGCGTCGATCAGCGCCAGCGCGTCGCGGCAGTGATCGCGCCGGTGTAGCGCCTCGGTGGCGCGCTGGATGGCGGTGTGCAGCTCCGGCAGGCGCTCGCGGTCTGCGAGCAGGGCGCGGTTGGCAGACTCCGCGTCCCGGAGTGCCTGCTCCGCTGCCTTCAGGGTGTCCCCCGCCTTGCGGTCGCGGCCGGGGTGGATGGGCAGTGGTCCGCCGTCGCCGCGCAGGGCGGCCAGGTCATAGCCACCGGCAAGCTCCTTTCGCAGTTGTGCGGCGATGGCGGTGTCGCTGCGGGTCAGCCGCAGGAGCTCATCCACGGGCAGGAAGTAGCCGCTCAGGGTGTCGGCAGCCGGCAGCGGGGGCGGCTCGGAGGGTTGTCCCTCCCGCAGCCAGACCACCTCGCGGCCGAACCGTTCGGCCCGCCAGTGTTCACCCGCGTGGCCGAGCGTCGCCTCCAGCTGCAGGTTGGGCGGGTCATCGGGGCCCGGCGCGATAAGCATCCGCAGGGCCCGCAGCAGGCTGCTCTTGCCGGAGGCGTTCGGTCCGGTGATCACGTTCACCCCGGGGCCGAAGGTCTCGATGTGGAGGGGGCGGTCGATCCCCGGGAGCCGGCGGATATGGAGCGCCTCGAGCTTCATTGTCCGGTGTCCTCCTGCTGGGCGAGCAGGGCGTCCAGGCTGACGCGCGCGCCGCGGCGAAGCCAGTCCGTGACGGTGTCGTCGTCGGGCGTTTCCGTATTCAGACGACTCCATGCCGGATCCCGGTGCACACGCCCCAGGTGCTCCCGGGCACGGGCGAGGAGCGCCTGCCGTTCGGGGTCGTCCGGCGGGGCCTGGTCAAGCAGCAGCAGGCGTTGTGCCAGCAGGCCGGCCGGGTCCGGACGCCGGGCGAGCTCGGACAGGTCCACCTCGGGACGCGTATCAAGCCACCAGCGGCCGACGAACCCCTGGATACCCCCGGTCAGGGGCAGATCGTGGAGTGCCTCGCTCTCGAGAAGCTGCTCCACCGCGCGGCCGATCCGCGTGCGACCGTGTAGCCGGACACGCAGGCCGATGGCGTCTGGCCGGAATTCCGCCTCCGCGATCACGGACGCCGCGGCCTCGGCGGCGGCGAGGATGCGCGGTCGCACATCCGTTGCGTCGGTCACGTCGGTGAGGTCCACGTCGATCTGCTGCCATCGCAAGGGCGCCAGTGGCCACTGCTCCACGTGCTCGATACCGGCGTTGCCGATGGTGTAAAGCCAGGGGCCGCGAGGGCCGGTCTCGCTGGCGCGCAGGGCGGTTACCGAGCCGAGGTAACCGGAAGGCCGCGCCGGGTCCAGCGGGTCGGGCTTGTGGATGTGGCCGAGCAACCAGGCGTCCACGCCGGCCTCCTCCAGTTGCCGGGTGGTCACCGGTGCATGGCCACTACCGGGCTGGTCCCGGTCGCAGTGGAGCAACCCCAGTTGCGGCATGGCCAGGTTGTCGAAGCGGATGCCGGCCAGGGGGCTGTCGCGGACCACGGGCGCGCCGAACGACGCACCGTGTATGACAATCTGCACGCCGTCACGGCCGGTCAGCGTTGCGGACTCCCACGTTCCGCCGGCGCCAAGCAGGCGGAATCCGTCCACCTCCCTGGCGAGTTGGGGGAGCACCTGCACGTCGTGGTTACCGGCGACACCGAGCACCGGGATACCGGCCTCGACCAGGGTCGTGATGCTCCGCCGCAACTCGGCGTACGCCTCGAAGAAATCGTCTTCCTGCTCGACGACGTCACCGGCGAAGACCACGGCGTCGACCGCGCGTTGGCGCGCTGCGGAAACCAGGCGATCAAGCGCCTCTGCAGGCCCCAGACGCCGTGCACCCAACCGGGCGAGAACCGGTTCCGGCAGCCGACCGGGGCGTCGTCCCAGGTGCAGATCGCCCACCGCGAGTAGATTCATGGGTGTGTCATCCAGGTTGCCTCTCCCTGCGGCCACACCATACCCGTTTCCGGCCCGTTGGCGAATGGAACGATGCTCTCCCGGTCGGCGTCGGGAAGCAGCGGCCACGTAACCGCCGCCTGGCAGGGGAGTTGAGGCACAGGTCTATTGTCGTGTCGTCAGAAATGCGCACAATGGGCCCTTGAGAAAACGGGAACCTCCAGGTGCGGCCGCGCAGGTCTGGTCGAGCAGCGGCCGTCATGGTCAAGGGGACACAGGGTGGGGGCGACAGGTTTAGGGGATCACTCAGGACAAGTCGAGTTTTCCGTCTCCCGATTCACTGACGGAACGCATCTTCTCACGGGAATCCTGCTGGGAGGGGGAAGTCTCGCGCATGCGCTGTCATCGCTGTGCGAGGCCATGGACCGCGAACTGGAGGAGCACGGGGTCACCACCACGGTTCACGTGATGCGTGGCGGCCAGTTGCGCTACAGCGCCGGGCCGGCGATGCCGGCCGTGTATGGTCGTATCCTCGACAACATCCTGCCGGGTGAGCGCTCTGGCGGGTGCGGGCTGTCCGCGCTGCGCGGTGAACCGGTGTTCGTGGACGATGCTGCCGTGGCGGCGTGTTACTCGGATTTCCGCGATGTGGTCAACGCGCTGGGCTTCCGCGCGACCTGGTCAATGCCGGTGCTGAATGACGACGGCGCCGTTCTGGGGACAGTGGCCCTGCATTTCCAGAGTCCATGCAAGGCCCCCCCGGCCGGCGTCCACGAGCCGATGCGACGCCTTGTGGCGCTGGTCGGCACGGCGATCGCAACCCACGAGTGGACGCAGCACCATCATGGCGAGGTGGCCGGTCTGCAACGCCACATGCAGGGGAGCCCGATCGGCTGTATCGAATGGGGGCCCGACTTCAGGATCCGACACTGCAACGAGGCCGCGGGACGGATACTGGGGTATCTTCCGGATCGGCTGGTCGGGATGGAGGCCGGGGATTTTCTGCTGCGCGAGGATGACCGCGCCGGGCTGACGTCGGTGAAGCGGGACCTGCTCAGTGGCGGTGTGCGCCATCTCCACACCTATGCGCGCAACCGGCGTCAGGACGGTGTGCCCATCTGGTGCGAATGGTTCAATCTTGCGGTGGGTGACCGGCACGGCGGCATCACCGGTTTTCTCTCGCTGGTGAAGGATGTCACTGAGAGCACATTGGCGAGGCGCTATACCGACCGCCTCGCCCGTTTGCCATCAACCGGCTCCTACCTCGATCACCTCATTGAGCAGATCCGCAAGGTCATCGGCGGGGACGTGGCCCTGGTGGCGAGCCTGGAGGATGATGGGCGCGTGGCCCGGGTGTTGTCCTCCAGCTTCCGTGACGAAGGTCTGGAGCTTGAGCGTTACGATCTGGCCGGAACCCCCTGCGAATCGCTGAGCAGTCAGGATGTCTGCGTGATCAACCAGGCGGTCGCGCAGCAATACCCGAATGATCCGCTGCTTGCCTCCATGGGGGCGCAGAGCTACGCGGGTGTTCCCCTGCGGGACCGGTCGGGAAGCGTCTTCGGCCATCTCGCCGTTCTGGGGCGTTACGCCCTGGGACCGGCGGATGCGCTGCAAAGCACGCTCGAGCTCGCCGCCGCCAGGGTCGGCCTCGAGGTGCAGCGCCAGTGGTCCGAGCGTGAGACCCGGCTTGCGGCCCTGGCGTTTGAAACCTACGAAGCCATCATGATCCTGGATCAGGAGTTCCAGTTCGTGCGGGTGAATACGGCGTTCTGCAATCTCACCGGGTACAGTGCGCCAGCGGTCATGCAGCGCGGGCTGGATCTGCTTCTCACGGGCCAGGATGGCGCACGTATCCGCCGCGAGATTCGCGAAACCCTGTCGTCTCGTGGTTACTGGCAGGGCGAGGTCTGGGCGCGGGGCCAGCAGGGCCAGCGGCGGCTTTACCGGATGAGCATCAGCGCGTTGCAGGAGCCCGACGAGCGTGATGCCCGCTACGTGGGCAGTTTCCTGGACGTGACGTGGAACCGCGAGGCCGAGGAGCGCATCCAGCGGCTGACCTACGAGGATGGGGTGACCGGTCTGCCCAACCGCGCCGCATTCCTGTCACGGCTCAAGCGCGAGGGCAGCGAGGCGACACTGGATGGTGCGGCGCTGCTGCTACTGGACCTGGATGGCTTCCGGCGCGTCAACGAAGGCATGGGTTACGACATGGCCGATTCGCTGCTGGAGATCCAGTCAGCGCGTCTGCGCGGGCTGGTGCCCGGTGCCGTGGCCATTGCCCGCGTGGGTGCCGACGAGTTCGCGGTGGTGCTGAGGGGGCAGGACGGACGCCCGCTCACGGAGGCAACGCTGGCGAAGGAGGCGGAGCGGCTCCGGCGCGCGTTTGCACATCCGGTGGAGGCGTCCGGCACCATGGTCCAGTCCGGCGCGAGCATAGGCGTGGCCACCATGGACGGCAGTATCCACGAGCCGTCCGTGCTGCTCACGCGCGGCGAGATTGCTGCTGCCCAGGCGCGTCATCAGGGCGGCAACTGCGTGGCCTTCTTCGATCCGGAGATGGAGCAGCTGGCGGGGGAGCGCCTCGGTCTCGAGCGCGGCCTGCGTCAGGCCCTGCGGCAGGGCGATGTGGGGTTTCATCTGCAGCCGCTGGTGGACGCAGCCGGCCATGTCGAGCGCCTGGAGGTGCTGGCCCGCTGGGAGCACAAGGGGGAGGCCGTCTCACCGGCGCGGTTCGTTCCCATCGCCGAGGCATCCGGCCTGATACGGCCTCTTGGTGGTCAGGTGCTGCGTGGGGCCTGCCAGTACCTCGCCGGGCTGCGGGGCCGGTACCCCGGGCAGTCGTTGCCGGGCCTTGCGGTGAACGTCAGCGTGCGGCAGTTCCACGACCCGGATTTCGAAGCGCTGGTCGAGGATGTGCTCTCCGAAACCGGGCTGCCCGCCGGTGCGCTTCTGCTCGAGGTGACCGAGAGCCTGCTGGCGGAAGAGGGTGATGCGGTGATTCGCCGGATGCAGCGCCTGCGGCAGATGGGCGTGCGGTTCGCCATCGATGACTTCGGCACCGGCTACTCGTGTCTGGCCTACCTGCGACGCCTGCCCATTGACGAGCTCAAGATCGACGGCTCCTTCGTGGATGCCATGCTGCTCAGCCCCGAGGATGAAGAGATCGTGCGCACCATCATCGTCATGGCCCATGCGCTGCGGCTCAACGTGGTGGCCGAGCGAGTGGAGACCCGTGAGCAGATGGTGCGGCTGCAGGAGCTCGGTTGCTCCACCTTCCAGGGGTTCTACTTTCACCGTCCCATCGCCCCCGCCGGTGTCACGGCGCTGTTGCAGCTCGATCCCTCGTGACCGGGTGAGCACCGGGGCCATGGTTTGCCCGTGCAGCCCGTGCCCCGGGCGTTGTAACCTGTGTACCCGGGAACAGGCTGAGTGCGCAAGCGGAGGCGAAGGATGACCGATCTCGTAACCATTACCGGCGTCTATCAGGGAGAGGTGCGGCCCATGGAGGGGGATGGCCGGCCAACCGCGATCTACAAGGCGCCGGTGCGTGAGGCCGTGGCCGTGGACGATGCCGGGCTGGCAGGCGACAGCCGTGGAGATACCAAGGCGCACGGCGGCCCGGACCGCGCCGTGAGCCACTATCCCGCCGAGCACTACGCGATCTGGGCGCAGGCCTTTCCCGACGCCGCGCCTGAACTCACGCCGGGCGTTCTCGGGGAGAACATCTCCACCAACGGTCTCAGCGAAAGCCATGTGTGTGTCGGGGACATCTTTCGCCTGGGCACGGCCCTGGTGCAGGTCAGCCAGCCGCGCCAGCCCTGCTGGAAGATCAGCCACCGCCTCGATGTCCCCGAGCTGGCGCGGGCGGTGGTCGACAGCGGCCGGTCCGGCTGGCTCTACAGGGTGCTGGAGCCGGGCTACGTGGGCCCCGGGGATGTTGCCGAACGCGTGGAGGAGGCGGCGCACGGTTATACCCTGGCTGACATGTGGTCGCTGCATCACATGCGGCGACCGCCAATCCAGGATCTGGAGCTGCTGGCCTCGCTGGAGGAGCTGGCGGAGTCCTGGCGCAAGCGGTTTGCCAGCCGCCTCGAGTGGATACAACGCCACGCGTGACGCAGAGCCGGGCGGTCACCGGCACGGGAGTACCGATGAAACGGCTGCAGTCCATTCTGCTCAGTATCGATGGCAAGGGTTACAAGGCCTACCGGCAACTGACCGGTGACTATGCGTTCGACGATTTCCAGTTGCGGGTTGATCATGTGCAGGGGGACCCGTTCGCCAGCCCATCACGCCTGCGGGTCATCATGCCCTGGGAGCAGGCGATCCTGCCGGACGACGCGCGCGAGCCCCAGCCCCGCTCCATTGCCGTGCGGGACTGGCTTGGGCGGGTGTTCCGGGAGGCGGCCAGCGATACCCCGGAGATCCGCATCGATGCCGGGCGCCAGACCGTGCTCGACCGCACGGCGGTGCTGTTCACCCATGCGGGCATCGAGATCCGCTTTACCGTCAGTCTGCCGGCCAACGGGCGCACGATTCTAGGCAAAACCGCGCGGGACCTGTTGTGCAGGACGCTGCCTCGCATCGTCCGGCGAACCCTGCTGCCGGACCAGCGCGACGATGACGCCATGCGGCGGCACGCGGACGTGGTCGAGGACCAGGCGGCGCTGCGCCAGGCGCTTGATGCCCGCGGGCTGGTGGCGTTCGTGGCCGATGACGCCGTGCTGCCGCGGCGTTCCGGTGTGGATGATCGTCCACTGGAGTCGGCCGTCCCGTTCCGGGCGCCCGACAGCCTGCGGGTGGAGCTCCCGACACCGAACGCCGGCCCGGTTACCGGGCTCGGGATTCCGCGCGGGATCACGCTGGTGGTCGGCGGCGGGTTTCACGGCAAGTCGACGCTGCTGTCCGCGGTGCAGTTCGGCGTCTACGATCATATCCCCGGTGATGGCCGTCACCAGGTGGTTGCCGATCCGGAGGCAGTGAAACTGCGTGCCGAGGACGGGCGCGCGGTGCACACCCTGGATCTGTCACCGTTCATCAACGCGCTGCCCTACGATAAGTCCACCAAGGCGTTCTCCACCGAGCTGGCGTCCGGCTCCACCAGCCAGGCGGCTGCGCTGCAGGAGGCGCTGGAGACGGGCAGTCGCACGCTGCTGGTGGACGAGGACACCTCGGCCACCAACTTCATGATCCGGGACGCCCGCATGCAGGCCCTGGTGGCCAAGGACGAGGAGCCCATTACGCCGTTCGTGGACCGTATTGCCGAACTGCGTGACCGGCTGGGGGTCTCCACGGTGCTGGTCATGGGTGGCTCGGGCGACTATTTCGGTGCCGCGGATACCGTGATCCAGATGCACGACTACCAGCCACGGGATGTCACCGCCGAGGCCCGCCAGATTGCCGCGGCAAACCCGTCCGAACGCCGGATCGAGGCGCCCGAGCCGCTCCAGGCGCCGTTGCCGCGCTGCCTGGACGTGCGCTCGGTGGAGCCGTCGGGGAAGCGTGGAAAGCGGCGGGTCAAGGTGCGCGGCACCGATGCCCTTGAGTTCGGCGATGACGTGGTGGATCTGCGCGCGCTGGAGCAATTGGTGGATGCCTCCCAGGCACGGGCGATCGGCCTGCTGCTGCCCGCTGCCGGAACCGCTGACGCCATCTGGCTGGAGGACGCGCCCCGGTGGTTCCGGAGCTGGCTGACGCAGCCCTGGGATGCCCTGACCCGGCGGCCGGACGGGGACCTGGTGCGGCCACGCCTGGCGGAACTCATGGCCGTCCTCAACCGGCTGCGCTCGGCCCGCTTTCGCCCGGGCAACCCCGACGACTCCACCCCATAACAAGTAGAGGAGATATCCATGAACGAAAGCCTGTTTGACCTCTCCGGGCGCGTTGCCCTGGTCACCGGCGCATCCAGTGGTCTTGGTGCGCATTTCGCCCGTGTGCTCGCCGCCAATGGTGCGCGGGTTGTCGTTGCCGCCCGTCGGCAGGAGCGCCTGCGTGAGCTGGTGGAGGCCATTCAGGCGGCTGGCGGCGATGCCACGGCCATTGCCATGGATGTCACCGACGCAGACAGTGTGGACGCCGGCTTCGACGCGGCCGAGCAGGCTTACGGAACGGTCGACCTGCTGGTGAACAACGCCGGCGTTGCCCAGCCGCGGTCGTTTCTCAAGACCACCGAGGCGGACTGGGATTTCGTCATGGATACCAACCTCAAGGCCGCCTGGCGGGTGGCCCGTGCCGGAGCCGAGCGCATGAAGCGCGCCGGCCGGCCCGGGAGCATCGTCAATATCGCGTCGCTGCTGGGGCTGGGGGTTCAGTTCGGGGAATCCCTGTACGCCACCTCCAAGGCCGGCGTGGTGCAACTGACCCGGCATATGGCGCTGGAGCTCATGCGTCACGGGATTCGCGTCAACGCCATCTGCCCCGGCTACTTCGAGACCGAGATGAACCGGGACTTCTTTGCCTCGGAGCAGGGGCAGGCGTTCGTGCGGGAGCGCATCCCCAGTCAGCGACTCGGGGAGCTGCCGGAGCTGTCCGGCCCGCTGCTGCTGCTGGCGTCGGATGCGGGGTCGTTCGTGAACGGTGTGGCACTGCCCGTGGATGGCGGGCACCTGCTCAAATCCCTGTGACCGGGGGCCGGCGCGAGCGCACGGGGCGGCAAGAAGGCCGCCCCGTGGTTGTCGACACGTAGCGGGACGCAGGTGATCAGACTTCTTCGTTCACCTGTGAGCCCACGGCCTCGGCGGCACCACGCTCCACGGCACCATCGGCCGAAACCGTCTCGGTGCTGCCCGCGTCGACCGCGGCCTGGTTGCCGTTGGCTGCCGCGGTGGTCTGCGTGGCGCCCTGGGTGGCATTGACCGACTGGGTGGCGCCGGCTTCCGCCGGCGCACTGGTCGGTTGTGCCGCCACAGGGGCGGGCTGGGCGGGAGCCTGCACCGGACTGTTACCGGCAAGGCCGCCCTGTGGGTTTGCTGCCGCCGGTGGCTGGGCTGTGTTGCCTGCGGCCGCAACCTGGGCGGGTCGTGTCGACGTCGCCGTACTGGCTCCGATTCCGTCAATCATTTCGGGAATCTCCTGTTTGCCAATGAATTGCCTGGACAAAGCGGCTCTTTGCCCGGCCTGACACGTAAGCAGAAATCACGCCAGGGGAGACCGGATCGGACCCGGTCACGCCGTGGCGCGGGGTGACATGCATTCGAAAGGACAAGGCCCGGGCGCCAGGCGGCAGGGGTGTGCCGCGAGGCGGATCGGGATTGCCGGGCACCCGGAGGTGCCCGGCCAACAGCCTAGCGGTTTTCGCGGTTCTCGATGAGTTCGTCCACCACGGCCGGATCGGCCAGCGTGCTGGTGTCGCCGAGGCTGTCCAGCTCATTGGACGCGACCTTGCGCAGGATGCGGCGCATGATCTTGCCGGACCGGGTCTTCGGCAGCCCCGGTGCCCACTGGATGAAGTCGGGCTTGGCGATGGCGCCGATCTCCTTGCGCACCAGTTCCACCAGCTCCTTGCGCAGCGCGTCGGACGGCTCCTCACCGCTCATGAGCGTCACGTAGGCGTAGATGCCCTGACCCTTCACGTCATGGGGGAAGCCGACCACTGCCGCCTCCGCCACCTTCGGGTGCAGCACCATGGCGCTTTCCACTTCGGCGGTGCCCATGCGGTGACCGGAGACGTTGAGCACGTCGTCAACGCGGCCGGTGATCCAGTAGTAGCCGTCCTCGTCGCGGCGTGCGCCGTCACCGGTGAAGTACTTGCCCTTGTAGGCGGACAGGTAGGTCTCCATGAAACGCTTGTGGTCGCCGTAGACCGTGCGCATCATGGAGGGCCATGACCGGGCGATGCACAGGTTGCCGTCCGTTGCGCCCTCCAGCACGTTGCCCTCGTTATCCAGCAGCTGCGGCTCGATGCCGAAGAACGGCCGTGTCGCCGAGCCGGGCTTGAGGTCCGTGGCACCGGGAAGCGGGGAGATCATGATGGAGCCGGTCTCCGTCTGCCACCAGGTGTCGACGATGGGGCAGCGGCCGTCGCCCACCACGTTGTAGTACCACTCCCACGCTTCCGGGTTGATGGGCTCACCGACGGTGCCGAGGATGCGCAGCGACTTGCGGCTGTGCTTCTTCACTGGCTCGTCGCCCTTGGCCATGAGCGCACGGATGCCCGTGGGCGCGGTGTAGAAGATCGAGACCTTGTGCTTGTCCACGATCTCCCAGAGGCGTCCGGCGTCCGGGTAGGTGGGCACCCCTTCGAACATCAGCGTGGTTGCACCATTGGCAAGCGGACCGTAGACGATGTAGCTGTGTCCGGTGACCCAGCCCACGTCGGCCGTGCACCAGTACACCTCGCCCTCCTGGTAGTCGAACACGTACTGGTGGGTGAGGCTCGCCCCGAGCAGGTAGCCGGCAGAGGTGTGCAGCACGCCCTTCGGCTTGCCGGTGGAACCGGAGGTGTAGAGGATGAACAGCGGATCCTCGGACTCCATCTCCTCGGCAGGGCAATCGGCCGAGGCCTTGTCCACGGCTTCGTGGAACCAGATGTCGCGGCTGTCGTTCCAGTCCACCTTGTTGCCGGTACGCTGAACCACCACCACGGTGCTGACGTTCGGGCACTCCTGCAGCGCCTCGTCGGCGTTGGCCTTGAGGGGGAAGCTGCGGCCGCCGCGCACGCTCTCGTCCGCCGTGATGAGCACCCGGCAGTCGGAATCCAGGATGCGGTCGCGCAGCGCCTGGGGCGAGAAGCCGCCGAACACGATCGAGTGAACGGCACCGATGCGGGCGCAGGCCAGCATGGCGACTGCCGCTTCCGGCACCATGGGCAGGTAGATGCACACCCGGTCGCCGCGCTTGACGCCGCGATCCAGCAGCACGTTGGCGAACCGGGAGACGCGCTCGTGCAGATCCCGGTAGGTGATGTGCTGAGCCGCATCCTTCGGATCGTCCGGTTCCCAGATGATGGCCGTCTGATCGCCGCGCTTGTCCAGGTGACGGTCAACGCAGTTGTAGGCCACATTGAGGCGGCCGCCGTCGAACCAGCGGATATCACCCTTGACCAGATCGGAGTTGTTCACCGAATCCCAGCGTTTGAACCAAGTCAGCCGCTCGGCCTGTTCGCCCCAGAACCCGTCGGGATCATCCAGAGACCGCTTGTACATGGCCTCGTAGGTGTCCGCATCGATATGGGCGTTCCTGGCGACGTCCGCGGAAACAGGGTAGACCTTGGTTTCGGACATGGGATGACTCCTCCTTTTCGAATGGGTGGCCGGTGCGGTGCATCGGCCCGGCATTTTCTTTGGTCCCGTTACTGGCAAGCCTAGCAGCCCCGGTGGGCAGTGCGTTGGTGTTAACCGGTGGCCTGGCCACGGCAACGGTATTCAGTCCGGCGCGTTGGCATCCAACAGGAAAAGCGAATCCCGTGCCACCTGCGGAACGCGCCGGTTATCAAAAGGTTACTCACGTGCCTGAGGCAATTCTGTTACGTGTTGTAACACTGGATGCGACAATTTGTAACGTCCGTCAGCCCTCCTGTGACTCCTCCATGCGCGGCCGCCGCGGAATGCCCAGGCGTTGGCGCTTCTCCCACAGCGCCTTGCGGCTGATCCCGAGGCGGCGCGCAAGCTCCGTCTCGGTGCAGTGGTCCTGGTTGGCCAGCACGAACTGGCGGAAATAGTCCTCCAGGGAAAGCCCCGGCGAGGCGGTGTCCGGCTGGGGAGCGTCGTCGGGGCGCAGGCCCAGGATGTCCGGGGTGATCACGGTGCTGTCACTGAGAATCACGGCGCGCTCGATGGCGTTCTCCAGTTCCCGTACGTTGCCTGGCCAGCCGTAGCGCCGGATGCCCTCCATGGTTTCATTGCTGAAGCGCATGGGCGGGCTCTTGAGCCGCTTGCGCGCCCGTTCGAGCAGGTGCCGGGCCAGGTCCGGCAGATCCTCGCCGCGCTCGCGCAGAGGCGGCAGGCGGATCTCCATGACATTGATGCGGAAGTACAGGTCCTCGCGGAAATCGCCCGCGCTGACCAGGCGGCTCAGGTCGCGGTGGGTGGCGGCGACCAGGCGCACATCCACGTGCCGTGGCCTGGACGAACCCACGCGCCGGATCTCCCCCTCCTGGAGGACGCGCAGCAGCCGGGCCTGGGCGGCCAGGGGCAGCTCGCCGATCTCGTCCAGGAACAGGGTGCCGCCGTCGGCGGATTCCACCAGCCCCTGGCGCGCGCCCACGGCGCCGGTAAACGCACCCTTCTCGTGGCCGAACAGCTCCGCTTCGATCAGGGAGTCGGGAATGGCAGCACAGTTGACGGTGATCATCGGGCCGTCGCTGCGCTCACTCTTCTCGTGCAGCGCACGCGCCACCAGCTCCTTGCCCGTGCCCGACTCGCCCAGCACGAGGACCGTGGTGGTGGTGGGGGCCACGCGGGTAATGCGGTCGAAGACGTCACGCATGGCCTTGCAGGTGCCGACGATGCCGGACACGGGGTAGTCGCGGTCGAGATCCGCCTTCAGCGCGGCGTTCTGGCGTTCCAGGCGCTTCTCCTTGAGCGCCCGCTCGACGGTGAGCAGCAGCTCGTCGTTGTCGAACGGCTTGGCGATGTAGTCCAGGGCCCCGAGTTTCATGGCTTCCACGGCGGAGCGGACGCTGGCGTAACTGGTCATGATGATGGTCGGCACGTCCGGGGCGCGCTCCAGTATCGCCGTGCCATCGGCGCCGGGCAGGCGCAGGTCGGCGATAATGAGGTCGAAGCCGGTGAGATCCTGCTCCCGTACGGCGCTTTCCACGGAGTCGGCCTCCGCGACGACGTGCTGGCGTTTCTCCAGCAGCCGTCGCAGGGACTGCCGGATCACGTTCTCGTCTTCGATGATGAGGACGTAGGCCATGGTGGTCTCTCCCAGTTCAGGACCGTGATTGCCCGTCGGCCACGGCGGGGTTCTGCCCGGCCAGTGGGATGTCGGGGCGCAGTCGCAAGGTGATGCATGTGCCGGTGGTGTTGCTGTCCACCAGCACTTCGCCGCCATGCTCGCGGACGATGTTGTACACCAGTGGCAGCCCCAGGCCGGTGCCGTAGCCCGGGCGCTTGGTGGTGACGAACGGCTCGAGCACATGGTCGAGCACGTCGTCGGGAATGCCGCCGCCGTTGTCGCGCACGTGGACGTTGATCCAGCCGTCACCGTAGTGTTCCAGGCTGATGCGGATCGCTCCCTCGTCGTCGCGGTCTGCACAGGCATCGGCGGCGTTGCTGAAGAGATTCACGAACACCTGGACGAGCTGCTGGGGCTCGCCGCTGATGGTCACCCCCTCGGGGAGCTCGTTGTCGAACCGGACGAAGCGGGCGCGCCGGCTCAGGGTCGTGAGCCGCATGGCTTCCTCCACCGTCTGGCGCAGATCCACCGGCTCCGGCGGCCGCTGGCTGCCGACACCGCCGTGGGCGTAACGCACCAGGCTCTGGACGATGTTGTTGATCCGCTGGGCCTGGTTCAGGACTTCCTCGGCGATGGCGTTGGTGCGCTCCTCGTCGGTGTCTTCATCCCGCAGCTCCTGGGCAAGGCAGGAGATGCCGGTGACCGGGTTGCCGATCTCGTGGGCAACACCGGCTGCGAGGCGGCCAATGGAGGCGAGCCGTTCGCTGTGGGCAAGCTCCTGCTCCAGCACCGACACCTCCGTGAGATCTTCCACGAGCAATACGGTGTCTGTGCTGCGGTTGCTGCTGGACGGGTCGTCGATCGCCGCCTTGTGCAGGCTGTACCAGCGTGCGTGGTCGTTGGTCTGGATTTCCTGCCGGTGCCAGTGACTGGCGTCGGAACTCAGGAACGACGCCAGCAGCGGCCCCCACGGGTCCGGGAGTTCATCCAGTCGACGGCCGATGACGTCGGACATGGGGATGCGCGTGAGTTCCGCGATGGCAGGGTTCCAGCGCACCAGCCGACCACCCTGGGCGACGGCACACACGCCGAGCGGGAGATCCTCGATGATCTGGCGGTGATAGCGCCGGAGGCGGTCCAGTTCCGCCGCCAGGCCACGCAGGCGGGTGCGCGAGGTCTCCAGCCGGTCCTCGATCAGGCGGACGTTCTGGGCCAGGGCGGTGCGGCTGCGGGTGTCCATCTGCAGCTGCTCATCCACGATCATCCGCGCCAGTACCGGCCCCATCATCCCGGAGATGTTGCGCTCGATCTGTGCGCGCAGGCCGTGCAGGTGGCTGGGCCGTGTCTCATCCCAGTGCAGCCCCCGTTCACGCACGGCCTTCTCCACCTCCTTGCGGGCGGCGGACTTGCCCATCACCGACGCCAGCCGTTTCACGAACTGCTGCGGCGAGCGGGCGCGCAGGTCGCCCACGGGCAGGGTGGGGTTGAGATCCCGGCAGACGGCCGCGGCCTCCCGCTCGCGCTCGTCGGGACGGCTGAGCAGCGACACGATCACGAACAGCACGCTGTTGATGGCCAGTGACCAGAACGTGGCCGACTGGTAGACCGCTGGCTGGTCCCCGTCCGCTGAGGGCAGCCCCATCCAGAGCATGGTGCTGTCGCCGGTGACAGGGGGAAGCAGCACGGTGAACACCCAGACGCACGCGCCCCCGAGCAGGCCCGCGATGAAGCCGTGACTGGTGGCGCGCGGCCAGAACAGCAGACCGACAATGCCCGGCAGCAGCTGCGCCATGGCCAGAAAGGAGATCAGGCCCCAGCCCACCAGTCCCGCGGTGGGCTCGAGAATCAGGTAGAAGCCGTAGCCGGCTGCGATCACCGTCACCATGACCACGCGCCGGGCCCAACGCAGCGCGCCGTAGAGGTCCCGGTGAGGTTGTGGCCCGGCCAGAGGGAGTACCAGGTGGTTCAGCGTCATCGCCGATATGGCCAGGGTGCTGACGACGATCATGGCGCTGGCGGCGGAAATCCCGCCGAGGTAGGCCAGCAGCGCGAGCGCGGGGCTGCCGCTGGCAAGTGACAGCCCGAGGACGTGGTAGTCGGCGGGCGTGCCGGGCTGCAGGACAGTGGCCGCCCAGAGAATGGGCGGAATCACGAGCGTCAGCGCCAGCAGGAACAGCGGGAATGCCCAGCTGGCCAGATTCAGGTCACGGGGGTTCTGGTTCTCCGCGAACAGCATGTGGAATTGCCGCGGAAGCAGGAATGCCGCGGCGAACGTGAGAACCAGCAGGCTTGTCCAGGGACCCTCCCGGGCAGGGGCGTAGAGCGCCTCCAGTTGGTCCGGGTTGTCGGCCAGCCACGCGTGCATGCCACCGATGCCACCGAATGCCTGCCACACGGCCACTCCGGCCACCAGGAGCAGCGCCACGAGCTTCATCAGCGACTCGAATGCGATCGCCGCCACCAGGCCGGCGTGGTGCTCCCGGGGTGAAACATGGCGTGCGCCGAAGATCATGGTGAACACGGTGACCAGCACCATGAACCAGAACGCCAGCACATGCGGGGAGGACTCCGGTGTCAGCACCTGCGTCGATTCGGCCACCGCCCGGATCTGCAGCGCAATATAGGGCAATACCCCGGCCAGCATGAGCAGCGTGACCAGCACGCCGGCCCACTGACTGTTGAAACGGAATGCGAACAGGTCCGCCACCGAAGTGAGCTGGTAGGTCCGTGTCAGCCGCAGAATGGGCATGAGCAGCACGGGCGTCAGCACGAACGCGAGCGTCACCCCCAGATAGATGGTGAGAAAATTCAGTCCCTGATCCTGGGCGAAGCCGACGCTGCCGTAGTAACTCCAGGTGGTGGCGTAGACACCCAGCGAGAGTACGTAGACCACCGGATTGCGGGTCAGCCACGCTGGCAGCCATTGCCGGTCGGTGACATACGCAATCAGGAAGAGCAGCAGCAGATAGCCGACGACTGCTGCCGAAATGACGCCGAGATCAAGTGTCATGGTGCCCGAGCCGGTGCGCGATCAGGGCCGACAGCGCGATCAGCAGGGCCCAGATGACCCAGACGGTGTACCAGGGGGCGCCCACGCTCATCCACCAGATCGTGAACGGTGAAGCGAGCAACAGCAGCCCCAGCAGGAACAGCAGCACGCTGTATCCGCCGGGCCCCGTTTCCTGAAGCTGGGCCATGGGTCTCTCCTCCCGTCTGACGATTCGTGTCGTCTTATGTGTTACCTAACGTAGCACACCCGTTGGGGCGGAGCGACCATCGGGTTGGTTTCAGGGGGATGCCGGGGTGATCGTCCGGTGGGCGACCCCGTGGAGGCGGTCCGGGGTCCAGTGCGCCAGCGCCCATTCCCACACGGTGGCAACGGCTGCACGGCCCAGGTCCGCCGGTGGCCGCTGGTGCAGCATGTCCAGCGCGGCGACGAGCTGCGGGGCGGGCGTGGCGTCATCCAGGGGCGGCGCCATGTTCTGTTTGCTGAGCTTGCGGCCGTCCGGGTTCACGGCCAGTGGCAGGTGGCCGTAGGCGGGGGGTGTGCCGCCAAGCTGTTCCATGAGAAAACGCTGGGGTGGCGTGCACGCCAGCAGATCGTGGCCACGGATCACATGGGTGATCCCGGAGGCCATGTCATCGACGGCCGCCGCCAGGTGGTAAGCCGGCAGCGCATCCGCCCGCTGTACCAGAAAGTCACCGATCTCCGCCTCCAGGTCACAGACGACCGCCCCCTGGAAACGGTCCTCGAAGGTGATCGTGCCCTGCACGCGCGCCCGCCAGGTCCGGGCGCTCCTGCCGTCGGGCAGGCCGTTGCGGCACGTGCCGGGGTAGAGCACGCCATTGACCCCGGGTACGCCCGCGCTCAGCACCTCCTTGCGGGTACAGCCGCAGGGGAACACCCGGCCGCGGTCATGGAGCGTGTCCACGGCGGCGCGATAGGCGTCGTGGCGTGTGCTCTGGTAGAGCACCGGGCCGTCGTGTTCGAAGCCGAACCGCTCCAGTGTGTGCAGAATGGCGTCCGCCGCCCCGGGCTGCTCCCGGGGCGGGTCGATGTCGTCGATGCGCAGCAGCCATTCGCCGGCGTGACGGCGGGCCTCCAGGCAGGACCCCAGCGCCGCCACCAGTGATCCGAAGTGCAGGGGGCCCGTCGGGCTGGGGGCGAAGCGGCCGCGGTAGCCGGCGTCGGCACCCATGTCGCCGGTCAGGGCAGGACCACCGGCTGCGGCGGTGTCCAGCCCGGGGCGCGGTGCTCGGCAATCACCGTGGTGTCGATGCCGCCGCGCACGTAGAACTCACCGGTGACGCGCATGAAGCGCGGCTTGGTCGCGGCGACCAGATCGCTCAGCATGTCGTGGGTGACCTGCTCGTGAAACGCGCCCTGATCCCGGAAGGACCAGATATAGAGCTTCAGCGACTTCAGCTCCACGCAGTCCCGGTCCGGTACGTATTCCAGGTGGATGGTGGCGAAGTCCGGCTGGCCGGTCTTCGGGCACAGGCAGGTGAACTCCGGAATGCGCATGCGGATGGTGTAGTCCCGCTCCGGCTGCGGGTTGGGGAAGGTCTCAAGTTCGCGGCTCGGTTGTGTGGACATGGCTTTCCAATTGTCTGGGTGAACGGGATAATGGCGCCCGAACGGTTGCCCGGCAAGCGGCCGGATCGGACTTCAGCGCAAGTCTACCGGTCGCTGCCTTGCTCGGCCACGTGCGGAACCCGCGAACGAGACAGGGAAGGCCACCCCTCATGCGGCTTAAGAAGATCAAACTGGCAGGCTTCAAGTCGTTCGTCGACCCGACGACCGTCCATCTGCCCGGAAACCTGGTGGGCATCGTCGGCCCCAACGGCTGTGGCAAGTCCAATGTCATCGACGCCGTACGTTGGGTCATGGGGGAGAGCTCGGCCAAGCACCTGCGCGGCGAGTCCATGGCCGATGTCATCTTCAACGGCTCCAGCAGTCGCAAGCCCGTCGGGCAGGCCTCCATCGAACTGGTGTTCGACAACAGCGACGGCACGCTCGGCGGCCAGTACGCCAGCTACAGCGAGATCTCCGTCAAGCGTCAGGTCAACCGCGAGGCGCAGTCCCAGTACCTGCTGAACGGCACGCGCTGCCGCAAGCGTGACATCACGGATGTCTTCCTGGGCACCGGCCTGGGCCCCCGCAGCTACTCCATTATCGAACAGGGCATGATCTCCCGGATTATCGAGGCCAAGCCCGAGGAGCTGCGCGTCTACCTGGAAGAGGCGGCGGGCATCTCGCTCTACAAGGAGCGACGGCGCGAGACCGAGCGGCGCATCCGTGATACCCGCGACAACATGGAGCGGCTGGACGACGTCCGTGACGAGGTGGCGGGGCAGCTCGAGAAGCTCAGCCGACAGGCGCGTACCGCCGAGCGCTACAAGGAGTTCAAGGCGGAGGAGCGCCAACTGCGGGCCGAGTTGCTGGCGGTACGGTTGCGTGACCTGGTGGACGAGATGAAGACCGGCGAGCGCGCCCTCGAGGAGCAGCGCAACGCCCTCGAGGCCGAGGTGGCGCGTCAGCGCGCGGCCGAGCGGGAACTGGTGGAACAGCGTGAGCAGCAGGGTGAAGTCAGCGAGAGCCTGAACGAGGCCCAGGGGCGGTACTACGCCCTGGGCAGCGACATCAACCGCATCGAGCAGCAGGTCGCCCACGAGCGTGAGCGGCGGGAGAAACAGCAGGAGGATCTGGCCGCCAACCGCCAGGCCCTGGATGAGCTGCTGGAGACGGTCCGCGCCGACGAGGACAAGCTTGCGGAGACCCGTGAGCGCCTCGCCGAGCTGGAGCCGGAAATCGAGGAGCTGCAGGAGCTCGAAGAGACCGCCTCCGAGCAGGTGGACGCCGCGCAGCAGGCCATGGACGACTGGCAGCAGCGCTGGGATGCGTTCAACGAGCGCGCCGCCGAGGCCGTGCAGGCCGCGCAGGTGGAGCGCACCCGCATCGAGGGCCTGGAGCAACGCCAGCAGACCCTGGCCGACCGGCGTCAGCGGCTGGCGAGCGAGCGCGAGAACCTCGACCCAGACAGCGTTTCCGATGCCCTGGAGGCGCTGGCCGAGGAGGCGGAGGAGCTGGGCGAGCGGCAGGAGCTGCTTGGCGGACAGCTGGAGGAGACGGAGGCCGCGGCGGCCAGCCTGGCGGAACAGGAGGCGGCACTGGACGACCGGATTCACGCGCTCCGCGGCGACATCCAGCAGAGCGAGGCCCGCCTGACCTCCCTGGAGACACTGCAGCAGGATGCCCTGGGCGAGACCGAGGGGCCGGTGGCGGACTGGCTTGCCGGTCACGGCCTGGATCGCGGGGGGCGGCTGGCGCAGCGGCTGTCCGTGGAGCCGGGTTGGGAGCAGGCCGTGGAAACGGTGCTGGCCGACCGGTTGCAGGCCGTCTGCGTCGACGCCGACCAGGTGCCGGCGGCCGACCGGCTCGGCAGCCCGGCCCAGGGCAGTGTCACCCTGGTCAGCACCGGGGGGGAGGCCACCGGCCACGCCGATCACGACCACGGGCTGCAGCCGCTCCTGGCCCATGTTGCCGCCCCAGGAGCCCTGGATGACCTGCTCCACGGCGTGTTCTGTGCCAGTGATGCCGCCGATGCCGAACGTCTGCGCACCCACCTGCGCACCGGCGAGTGCCTGGTCACTCCCGACGGCATGCTGTTCGGGCGAGGGTGGACGCAGCTATCCGGCGATGCCGGCGATGGTGACAGCGTGCTGGCCCGGGAGCGGGCCATGGAGGCGCTGCGCGCGCAGCTGGAGACGGCCCGCGAGCAGCGCGACCAGCTGGTGGACCAGCGGCGTGAGATTGAAGAGCAGCGCCAGGACAGCGAGGCGCGCCGCGACCAGCTGCGCGAAGAGCGCGATGGGGTCGTGCAGCGGCTCACCCAGGTTCACGCCCGGCAGGATGGGCAGCGCCAGCGCCTGGAGGAGTTGCAGGCGCGGGATCAGCGCCTGGCGGAAGAGCTCGCACAGCTTGACGAGGAAGCGGCGGAAACCGCCGAGGCCGTGCATGCGGCGCGGGGCAGGCTGCAGGAGGCCCTGGACCGCAGCGAGGCCGATGGTGATGAACGCGAACGGCTGCAGCAGGAGCGCGAGCGGCATCAGGAGGCGCTGGCCGAAGTCCGTGAGGCCATGCGCGAGCGCCGCGAGCGTCGGCACGAGCTGCTCCTGCTCCAGGAGAATGCCAATGCGTCGCGCCAGTCCCTGGAAGAACAGCTCCGCCGGCTCGCGGAGCAGCGCGAACGCCTGGAGGCGCGCCAGGAGGAGCTGGCCGAGGCCCGGGAAACCCAGGGGGATCCGATCCCCGAGCTGGAAGCCCGACGGGAGCAACTACTCCAGCAGCGGGTGGACGCCGAACAGGCACTGCAGGAGACCCGCAACCGCATGGCCGAGATCGAGGGGGCGCTCCGCAGCCGCGAAGAGCAGCGTCAGCGCGCCGAGCAGCAGGTGGAGACCCTGCGCCAGGAGCTGGAACGGATGCAGCTGCGGGATCAGGAGCTGCGCGTCCGCCGTCAGACCCAGTCCGAGCAGCTGGTGGAGCTGGGGTTCGATCTGGACACGCTGCTGGCCAATCTCCCCGAATCGGCCACCGAGGCCGACTGGCAGGCGCGGCTGGAGCAGATCGAACAGCGCATCAACCGTCTCGGGCCCATCAACCTGGCGGCCATCGACGAGCATGAACAGCTCTCGGAGCGCAAGGGCTACCTGGACCAGCAGCACGCGGATCTGACCGAGGCCATGGAGACCCTGGAGTCGGCCATCCGCAAGATCGACCGGGAGACGCGGCAGCGCTTCAAGGAGACCTTCGACAAGGTCAATGCCGGCATCCAGCACATGTACCCGCGCCTGTTCGGCGGCGGTGAAGCGTACCTGGAGATGACCAGCGACGATCTGCTGGCGACCGGCATCACCATCATGGCGCGGCCGCCGGGCAAGCGCGTGAGCACCATTCACCTGCTCTCGGGCGGGGAGAAGGCGCTGACGGCGGTGGCACTGATCTTCGCCATCTTCGAGCTGAACCCGGCGCCGTTCTGCATGCTCGACGAGGTGGATGCCCCCCTGGACGAGGCGAACGTGGGGCGGTTCTGCCAGCTGGTCAAGGAGATGTCGGCGCGGGTGCAGTTCATTCTCATTACCCACAACAAGGCCACCATGGAGATCGCCAGCCACCTCATGGGCGTGACCATGCACGAGGCGGGTGTATCGCGGCTGGTGGCGGTGGACGTGGACGAGGCGGCCGAGATGGCGGTGGCCTGACCGGGCAGGAACAAACGGGATCCCGCGGCGTCTCCTGAAAGAGACGCTGGACGATGCGCCGCAGACCATGGACCCTGTACGAATGGCCGACCATTGACCGAACGTCCATGGTGGCGGCAGGCAGAGACAACGAATCGACTTTCGCGGACGGACACGATGGATACATTGCGCTGGATACTGCTGGCTGTTGGCGTGCTCGTGATCGCCGGCCTGTTTGGCTACTACAAATGGCAGGAGCGCCAGGGCAGCAAGGGCAGGAGAAGCACCTCGAAGTCGGCAGGGGTGCGGCGGTCCGTGCGCGGCGATCGCGATGTGGAGGCCGCGCTGCGCGACATGGACGACTTCCTCCTGGATGACGGCATCGACGAAGCGGCTGATCTCCCTGATCTGGAAGCGGAGCCGGATGACGCGCCCGTTGGCCGTGCCCGGGTGCGCACCAGCCATCACGAGACCGTGGATAACGACTCCAGCGTTGGCCCCGTCCGCGTGCGCTCGGTGGCAGACGATGTGGGCGCCGCGGATTTCTCCGATGCCCTGGATGAGGAACCGGCGGACGCCTGGAACGACGATTTCGAGCCGGAATACGACGAAGCGCCGGACGCGTACGAGGACGAGTCCGACCATGAACGGGAAGAAGGGGGCTGGAATCTGGGGCCCGTGCGGATTCCCAGGCCCTCCTGGGTCAAGGATGCCGGCTGGCTGGGCGGTGATCACGGTTCGCGTGCGGACAGCGACGCGCAGGAGGACGATCAGGCGAGCTACGAGGACGCGGTGGCCCAGGCCGTGGGTGAGAAGATCATCGTTCTGCACGTGCACGCGGGCGAAGGGATGTGCTTTACCGCAGACGGTGTGAGCGATGCGCTGGAGCAGGTCGGCCTGCGGCTGGGGCAGCACGAGATCTTCCACCGGCATGTGGAAACGCGTCGTGGCGAGGAGCCGATGTTCAGCGTCGCCAGCATGGTCAAGCCCGGGACACTGGACCCGTCGCAGCCGGAAACCCTCGAGACCCCCGGGCTGGCGCTGTTCATGCAGTTGCCGGGGCCGTTCGACGGCCTGTCAGGGTTCGAGCAGATGCTGGAGACGGCCCGCCGGTTGGCAGACCAGCTCGACGGCCATCTGCTGGACGGCAAGCGCTGCGATCTTACGGCGCAGTCCGTGGAGCACATTCGCGAGGACCTGCGGGAGTACCGCCGACTGGCCCATCTGGCGGCGCGCAAGACGCGGGCGTGAGCCGCCGGTCCTTCGGACCCATGGGTCTTGCTAGCCGTTCAAAAGTCACTGAGACTTGGTTTTACCTGTTGAAAGGTTAGTCACTCCCGGAGCGCACCAGAGACGTCTCTGTAATGCACCATGGTCGTGGTGCATGGAGGTGGGGTGTGTGGCCGTGGTGGGGGGAGGTCGGAGTGGGTTCCGGCGCTCCGCCTAACTTTGCTCCCTGGCGGAAGCAAAGTTTCCGCGTCTCCGGCCTGGTCGATTTACAGCACATCCCTGTGCTGAAAATCGATGGCGGCGTCCCTGCCGCCACCCTTCGGGCCGGGCGGCCTCCGGCGCGGAGCGTCGCGAGTCACCCACTCCGACCTCCCCCCACCACGGCCACACACCGGCTTCTTCCCAGGTACTGTTTCCCTTACAGGTACGCCTTCAGCTCTTCCTTGGCGATGGCGTTCCGGTGGACTTCATCGGGGCCGTCCGCCGTGCGCAGGTGGCGGGCGTAGACGTACATGTCCGCCAGCGGGAAGTCCTCGGTGTAGCCGGCCGCACCGTGGGCCTGGATGGCCCAGTCGATGACCTGGCACGCCATGTCCGGGGCCGCCACCTTGATCATGGCGATCTCCTTCTTCGCCACCTTGTTGCCGACGGTGTCCATCATGTAGGCCGCGTTCAGCGTGAGCCAGCGGAGCTGGTCGATGCGGATACGACTTTCGGCGATCCGCTCCCGCCACACACCCTGCTCGGACAGCGGTTTATGGAACGCGACGCGCTCGCTCAGCCGTTTGCACATGAGCTCGAACGCCCGCTCCGCCTGGCCGATCACCCGCATGACGTGGTGGATGCGCCCCGGCCCCAGCCGGCCCTGGGCGATCTCGAAGCCGCGGCCCTCGCCGAGAATCATGTTCGAGGCCGGCACGCGCACGTTGTCGAACGCGATCTCCGGGTGCCCCTTGGGCGCGTGATAGTAGCCGTACACCGGCATGTCGCGCACGATGTGCACGCCGGGGGTGTCCTTGGGCACGATGATCATGGACTGCTGCTTGTGACGGTCGGGGTTGTCCGGGTCCGTCTTGCCCATGAGGATGAAGACGCGGGTCTTCTCGCTGCAGCCGTTGGTGATGAACCACTTGCGGCCGTTGATCACGTACTCGTCACCATCGCGCTCGATGCGCGTCTCGATGTTGGTGGCGTCGCTGGAGGCAACCGCCGGCTCGGTCATGGCGAAGGAGGACCGGATCTCGCCGTTCAGTAGCGGATACAGCCAGTCCCGCTTCTGCTCCTCGCTGCCGTAGCGGGCGAGTACTTCCATGTTGCCCGTGTCGGGCGCGTTGCAGTTGAACACCTCGGACGACCACATGTACCGGCCCATGATCTCTGCCAGGGGCGCATACTCCAGGTTGGACAGGCCGGCGCCGTACTCCTCCTCGGGCAGGAACAGGTTCCACAGCCCGGCTTCCCGGGCCAGGGGCTTGAGCTCCTCCACCAGCGGAACCGCCGCATAGGCCTTGCCTGCCTGGCGGTTCGCCTCCAGCTCTTCCTTGTAGCGGGCATCGTTGGGCACGATGTGCTCGTCCACGAACGCCTGCAGGCGGTCGCGCAGTTCAAGGGTTCGCTGTGAGTGTTCGAAATGCATGGCAACCTCCGGGGGCGTGTTCAATGATTTGCTGGACACGCCGAGTGTGGTGAACCTGTACAAATGAATCCAATGAATTAACTGGATGCTTAATGATTCATTTGGTGCATGATGGGGCCAGCCGGTGCGGCCGCTTGCCACGGACGAAAACCCTGCTAATGTGACCCGGTTTTCGTGCAATGCGACATTCAACGGGAGAAGCAAGTCATGAGCGTCAAGACTGTCGGTGTGATCGGTGCGGGCACCATGGGCAACGGCATCGCCCAGGCGTTTGCCGTGAGCGGGTTCAGCGTGAAAATGTCCGATATCGGGCAGGAGCAGGTGGACCGGGGGCGCAAGGCGATCGAAAAGAGCCTGGACCGCCTGGTCTCCAAGGACAAGCTCTCCGTGGCCGATCACGGTGCGGCCCTGGGGCGGGTTGAAGGCGTGGTGGGGCTCGATGGCCTTGCCGACTGCGACTTCATCGTCGAAGCGGCCACCGAGCGCGAGGAGCTCAAGCTGGACATCTTCCGCAAGCTCTCGGACTTGGTCAGTGCCGAGACCGTCCTGGCGTCCAACACCTCGTCCATTTCGCTCACCCGCATCGCCGCGGCCACCGCGAACCCGGAGCGGGTCATCGGCATGCACTTCTTCAACCCGGTGCCCGTGATGAAACTGGTGGAGGTGGTGCGTGCGCTGCAGACCAGCGACGCCGTGTTCGAGCAGGTGGAGAGCCTGACCCGGCAGCTGGGCAAGGAGCCCGTGGCCGTGAAGGACAGCCCCGGATTCGCCGTGAACCGTATCCTGGTGCCCATGATCAACGAGGCCTGCTTCGCCTGCGCCGAGGGCATCGCCGCGCCGGAGGACATCGACAAGGTCATGCAGATGGGCGCTAACCACCCCATGGGGCCGCTGGCCCTGGCCGATCTGATCGGCCTGGACACCTGTCTGGAAGTCATGAAGGTGCTGCACTCCGCGCTGGGGGACCCGAAGTACCGCCCGTCGCCGCTGCTGCAGCAGATGGTCGACGCCGGCTACCTGGGTCGCAAGGTCGGTCGTGGCTTCTACGTTTACGACTGAGGCGGCCGGGAACGTCGGCCCCGCCGCCCGCGGTGGCGGGGCCGTCCGGCGCCGCGGGGGCGGTTAGCGCATGCTCGGCTTTCTCCAGGGGTTCGCCTACGGCCTGTTCCTCTCCTGTATCCCGTGGTTCATTGCCGGCATGGTGAATCCGGCAGTGGCGGTGCCCAACGAACCGCCGAGCCGGTGGCACGTCATCCTGCGCTACTGGCTGGGGATTCCGTTTCTCGCCTTCCTGCTCTGGCTGACGTCGCTCTGGGGCGGGTTCGGCCCGACGCTGGCCGGCTGGATCGTCGGGCTCCTTGCCATTGCTGTGGAAGTGCCGCTGGAGCGGGCCTGGCGACGATGGCTGGCACGCCGCCGCGAGAAGCGCCAGCACCGGGAACAGGAGGCGCGCAAGCGGCAGCGGCAGGCCGAGAAGGAGGCGCGCGCGCGGGAAGCGGGGGTCGCCGTGCTCGACCCCGATCACCCGCCCGAGGATGCCGACGCGGTGGTCCAGGCGCTGTGCAACGTGAAGAGACGGCTGCAGGAGGCGCGGCGGGGGGACCTCGCCGTGCAGGTGGACCGCCTGTACTCCCGTTACAGTCACGGTCTTGCGGTCCTGGGCGCGCGCTTCGATCCCGGCGAGCTGACCTATCAGCGGGCCGCAGGGCTCATGGCCGAGGTCTGCCGGGGCGCGCTGGACAACTTCCACGCCATGGCCTCCCAGGCGGCCAGTGTTGCCGGTGTCGACGCCGATTACGTGCGCGGACGCCTGCAGCGTGAAGGTGCTACGCTGCCAGCTGAAGAGCGTCAGGCTCTGGAGCGGCGCCTGGACCTGTTGCAGGAGACGGAAGCGAGCCTGAAAGCGCTGGGCGGCCGTAACGAGGCGGTGATCACCGCGCTGGACGATGCCACGGTCGCGGTGGCCCGGGTCGAGACGGCGCGGCCTCATGCGTCCGTCGCCGCCGAGCGGGCGCTGCAGGATCTGCAGCGCTTTGTCGACGGCGCGGGCCGGTATCAGCGTAGTGAGTGACGGGCGAAAGGCATGACCGAAACCAGTGACGACCACGGCGACGCGACCCTGAAGCTCGCCATCCCGGACCCCGAGGATCTGACGGGCCACGCCGACACGGCCGACGCCGAGGCGACCCTGGCCGCAGAGGCGGATGCGTTCGTGCGCAGAATGCTGGAGGCGGATGCGGAGCACGCCCAGCGGCAGCGCGAGGCGGTGGATACCATGGGTGCCGATGCCCAGCAGGAAGCCGCGCATCGCAGCGCCATGCTGCAGACGCCGCTGCGGCAGCTTGCGCACCAGGGGGATGATGGCGGCCCGGTGGCCCGCTCCCTGGAAGACCTGCGCGCACGCATGGACGACCTCGACCCCCATCGCCACGCGCTCTCCCGCGGTGGCGTGTCGCGCCTGCTCGGGCGCATTCCCGGCGTGGGAAGTCCCATGCAGCGCTATTTCCGGCGATTCGAGACGGCGCAGGAAGCGCTGGACGGCATTATCCACGACCTGGAATCGGGCCGTGACATGCTCCGGCGGGACAATCTCACTCTCAGTGACGATCAGGCCGCGCTGCGGGCCAGCATGGAACGCCTGGAGCGGGACGTGGCCCTGGGCCGCCTGATCGACGAGCGGCTGGTGGCCGCCGCGGCGGAGTACCCGGCCGAGCACCCGCGCCGCGCCTTTCTGGAGAACGAACTCCTGTTTCCGCTGCGCCAGCGCATCACCGATCTGCAGCAGCAGCTGGCCGTGGCGCAGCAGGGCGTGCTGGCGCTGGAAGTGGTCATCCGCAACAACCGTGAACTCATGCGCGGCGTCGATCGCGCCATCAACGTCACCGTCTCGGCGCTGAACGTGGCCGTGACCGTGGCCATGGGCCTGGCCAACCAGCGGCTGGTGCTGGACCGCGTGGAAGCGCTGAACAGTGGCACCTCCGACATGATCGCCGGCACCGCGAAAGCGTTGCGTGGCCAGGGTGTCGATATCCAGAACCGGGCGGCCTCCACGTCCCTGGACATGGAGCAGCTGGAACAGGCCTTTACCGACGTGCTCGCCGCCATCGACGAGGTCTCCCGCTACCGGCGCGAGGCCTTGCCGCGGCTGGACGAACAGATCGACCGGCTGGATCAGCTGGCCGCGCGCGGCCGGGCGTCGGTCCGGTCAATGGACGAGGGGAATGCGAGTCATGACCGGCATGAGCAGTGATGCCGACGCGAGGCCGCCCGCCGACACGGTGAACCGGGTCGTGACCGAACTGCGGGAGCGCCTGGGCGAGCGGGTGTCCACCAACGCCACGGTGCTCGAGCAGCACGGCCATGACGAATCCGGCTGGCCGGTGATGCCACCGGACGCCGTGGTCTTTGCCGGCTCCCGTGACGACGTGGCCACAACTGTGACTGTTTGTGCCCGCCACCGCGTGCCCATGATCCCCTACGGCACCGGCACCGCCGTGGAAGGGCATGTGCAGGCCCTGCACGGCGGCGTCGTCATCGATCTCTCCGGGATGGATCAGGTGGTGGCGGTCAACGCGGCCGACATGGACTGCACCGTGCAGGCGGGCGTGACCCGCAAGCAGCTCAACCGCCACCTGCGCGATACCGGGCTGTTCTTCCCCATCGACCCGGGGGCGGATGCGTCCATCGGTGGCATGACCTCGACCCGCGCCTCCGGCACCAACGCCGTGCGCTACGGCACCATGGCCGGCAACGTCCTCTCCCTCACCGCCGTCCTCCCGGATGGCCGGGTGATCGATACCGGCCGCCGCGCGCGCAAGTCCTCCGCCGGCTACGACCTCACGCACCTGCTCATCGGGGCCGAGGGCACCCTGGGTGTGATCACCGACATTACCCTGCGCCTGCACGGCCTGCCGGAGGCCATCAGCAGCGCCGTGTGCGCATTTCCAACGGTGCGGGATGCCGTGGAGGCGGCCAGCGAGACCATCCAGACCGGCGTCCCCGTGGCCCGGGTGGAACTGCTGGACGAGCTGCAGATGCAGGCCATCAACCGGTACGCCGGCCTGGATCACCCCGAGGCGCCGCACCTGTTCCTGGAGTTCCACGGCTCCCCGGCGGGCGTCGCCGAGCAGGCGGAGACCACCCAGGCCATTGCCAGCGAGCACGGGGGACACACCTTCCAGTGGGCCACCGTCGAAGAGGAGCGCAACCGCCTCTGGCAGGCCCGGCACGACGCCTATCCCGCCGCACTGCAACTGCGCCCGGGCGCCCGGCCGGTGCTGACCGACGTCTGCGTCCCCGTGTCCGCACTGGCCGACTGCATCGCGGACGCCCAGCGCGAACTGGAACGCCTGCCCATGCCCGGCACCATCCTCGGCCACGTGGGTGACGGCAACTTCCACGTCATCCTGCTCTGCGACCCGGAAAGCGCCGACGACTACGCCCGGGCCAAGGCCTTCAATGAACGCCTCGTGGAACGCGCCCTGGCCCTGGACGGCACCTGCACCGGCGAGCACGGCATCGGCATGGGCAAGATGCCCTTCCTCCAGGCCGAGCACGGCGACGCCGTGGCCGTCATGCGCAGCATCAAGGCCGCCCTGGACCCCCACAACCTGATGAATCCGGGAAAGGTGTTCCAGCGAGCCTGATCCGGATAAGGCGGCAATGGCCAGTGAGCTTCCGGCATGGGGCGGGTGCCCTGATCATGGACTGTCCGCGGCCCGGACGGCCGCGGTCAAGCGCCCATGGACGGGTTTACGGCGTGTCCGTGATCGGAACACCGTAGCCCAGGCTCCGGAGCGAAGCCCGCCAGCCTGCCGCTCTATTGATCCGTAAACGTGAAATACGGCGCCGTCGCCCCCCGCGTCTCCCGCGCCTTGCGCAACTCGTCCCGCGCCACACTCCGCAGATGCACCTCATCCGGCCCATCCAGGAACCGCATGGCCCGGCCCCAGGTCCAGAGATAACTCAACGGCGTATCCGGCGTCAGCCCCATGGCGCCAAACACCTGCATGGCCCGGTCCACCACCCGTGTCTGCAGCCGCGCCACCACCGCCTTGATCCCCGACACCGCCGTGCGCGCCGCCCGGGCGCCCTGTGTATCGATCTGCCACGCCGCCTGCAACACCAGCAGCCGCGCCTGATCGATCTCCAGGCGGGACTCCGCGATCCACTCACGGATGTTGGCCTGGTCCGATAGATACTGCCCGAACGTGCGGCGCTCCAGCGCCCGCTCCCGCATCAGCTCCAGCGCCACCTCGCACTGGCCGATGGAGCGCATGCAGTGGTGAATGCGGCCCGGCCCCAGCCGTGCCTGCGCCATGGCGAAGCCCTGGCCTTCCTCGCCGAGAAGATTCTCCGCCGGGACGCGCACGTTCCGGAAGACCAGCTCGCAGTGCCCCTCGGGCGAGTGGTAGTGCATGATGGGGATGTTGCGCACCACCTCCAGCCCCGGTGCATCCATTGGCACCAGCACCATGCTGTGCCGGGCGTGGGGATCGCTGTCCGGGTCCGCATTCGACACCCCGAGCACCACCGCCAGTTGGCAGTTGGGATGGGACGGCCCGGTGATGAACCACTTGCGGCCGTTGATCACGTACTCATCGCCGTCACGGCGGATGGAGGTCTGCATGTTGGTGGCGTCCGATGAGGCCACGTCCGGCTCACTCATGGCGAAGCAGGAGCGGATGGTGCCCTCCAGCAGGGGCCGCTGCCAGCTGTCATACTGGCGGGGGGAAGCGAACAGGTGCAGCAGCTCCATGTTGCCGGTGTCCGGCGCCGAGCAGTTGAACACCTCGGGTGCCCAGTGAACCCGGCCCATGACCTCGGCGATGGGTGCATACTCCAGGTTGCTCAGGGCCGTGCCGGGCTCATCCCCGCGGAGCCCCGGGAGGAACAGGTTCCACAGGCCGTCCCAGCGGGCCAGTGCCTTGATGTCGTCCACCAGCTCCAGTGGATACTGTCCCGTTGCCGCTTCCCGGTGCCACTGGCTGTTGTAGGGCAGAACGTAGTGTTCCATGAACTGAATCACCCGGGATCGCAGTTCCTCGGTTCGGGCGCTGTGCGCGAAATCCATCAGCCGTCTCCGGACAGGTCTACCGCGTGTTAGCGTGAAGGCTCCGGCAGGCGGACAACATGATTCAGGTCAAGGGAGAACAATGAATGCGGCTTGAGGTCGGGTGCGTCATCCGGATGGAGTGTCCGCAGCCAACGCCACTGATCCTGCTGTTGCGGCCGCGCAGTGGCCGGTACCAGTGGATCATCAGTGAACGCTATGCGCTCACGCCCCACGTGCCGGCAACCGAGTACGTCGACGGCTTCGGCAACCTGTGTCAGCGCCTGGTGGCTCCGCCCGGCCTGTTCACCGTGGAGACCTCGGCCGAGGTGGATGTGGCCGCCGAGGAGGCGATCGCCTCCGGTGCGCCTTACGTGCCGGTGGAAACCCTGCCCGACGAGGTGCTGGTCTACCTCATGCCGAGCCGCTTCTGCGAATCCGACCGCCTGGGCGCCGTTGCGAGCGAGGCCGCCGGCAGCGCAGCCATGGGATACGACCAGGTCGCTGCGATCTCGCAGTGGGTGTACCAGCACCTCACCTACCTGCCGGAGTCGGATCCCTCGCCGGTGTCCGCCCTTGAGGTGTACGCCAGGGGCGAAGGGGTCTGCCGTGATTTCGCCCACCTGGCCGTTGCCCTGTGCCGCAGCCTGAATATCCCGGCACGCATGGTGGCCGGCTATCTCCAGGATCTCGAACCCATGGATCTGCACGCCTGGTTCGAAGCCTACGTTGGTGGTCGCTGGTACACGTTCGATCCCACCCGCCCGGGCAACAACAAGGCACGGGTCACGCTGGCCCAGGGGCGCGACGCCGCGGACATCCCGGTGTTCAATCAGTTCGGGCCACCGGTGACGCCGTCGCGCATGGACGTCTTCGTGCGGCCTCTGTCGCGCTGACCGGCGCGTCGGCGCCAGGCGCATGCGGCGGCGTAGGCCACCAGGACGCCCAGGCCCGTGTTCAGGGCCATGGGCACTGCCCGCGGATACCGGTTGAAGAGGGTGGCACCGGTGTCCTGCGGGTCCGGCAGGTCAGCGAGCAGGGTGTCCGTTGCGAAGGGGGTGGTTGCCTTGATGATCCCCCCATCGGGGCCGACCAGGGCAGACGGGCCGTTGTTGATGGCATGCACCATGGGCACGCGATTCTCCACCGCGCGGAGAATCGACGTGCGCAGGTGCATTGATGGCTGCGCTGTTTCACCGAACCAGTTGTTCATCGAGTGCACCACCAGGACCCCGCCGGCGCCATCCACGCCGCGCGCGACCAGCTCGGGGAACACGGTCTCGTAGCAGATGCGCGGGATCACGCGTCGCCCGGCGACTTCAATGGCGTCCGGCCGGTCCCCGGCCGTGAGCGTCTCCATGAAGTCACCGAAGTAGGCCTCCGCGGCGGGGGCCAGCCAGGGCAGGGTGTCTGCCCATGGTAGGTATTCCCCGAAGGGCACCCGGCCCATCTTGCGGTAGTGGCCTGCAGGTGCGCCGTCCGGACCCAGTACGCTTGCGGTGTTGTAGTGGTGCGTCCCGCCGCCCTGATCGGCCGTCTCCGCATCCTGGAACGCCAGGGTGATGCCCAGTTCCCGGGCGGCCTGATGGTAGCGGTGCCGGACACCGGGGTTGCGGTGGTAGCCCTTGTAACGCGCCTCGGGCCAGACCACCAGCTCGGCACCGGCCCCGGCCAGATCGCGGGTCGCCTCCAGCTCCGGGGGCGCCAGACGCGAGTAGCCGGAGGGCAGGGGTGGAATACCCCGGGTTGGCGGGTCGTTGGGCTGCACCACCCCCACGGTCAGGGGGGGCAGGGTCGCGGTTGTCTCACGCCAGTCGTGAAGGGCGGCGATGCCGTAACCGAACCACGCGACCAGCAGGCCGGCGGCGGCCAGCCGAAGCGACAGCCGGCTTCTGTGCCCGGCGACGCGGAGCTGCTCGTGGATCAGTGTCGCCGCCAGGGCCATGAGCAGGTCGAGGGTGCGCACACCGCCCAGGTCCACGCCCTGGATGGCAGGGAGAAACAGGGATTGTCCCTCGCCGGGCCGCAGCGGAAACAGCACAGGGAACAGGTTCAGGACACCGACAAAGACGATGGGCACGAGCAGCAGGTCGGAGAGCCCGGTGACACGTCTCAGCCACTGCAGTGCCAGCGCCGCGAGGGCGAATGCCTGGGCGGCGTAGAGCCAGTAGACCGCCGCGGCGGCGGTATGCCAGGGGGCTGAGTACCCCTTGAACAGGGAAAAGAAATCGGCCATCCAGTAGGTGCCGGACGCCCATGCGGTCAGGCCGGCCACCAGTCCCAGGAGCCAGGCGCCTTTCAGTGAACGGTTCTCCAGTGCCATGAGCAGCGGGACCAGGGCGACCCAGCCGGCGACAAACGCCTGTGGCAGGAGGAACGGCAGGCTGAGGAGCAGACCCGCGAGCGCGGCAAGGGCGATCGGCAGAGTCCGGTTTGCGAGGCCGGCGCGGGTGGGCTGTTCCGAGGAGGCTGCCATGGTCTGTTCGGGCGGACAGAGCCGGTGCCCGGGGTCGTTGCGGGCACCGGCCATCCTGCACGGAACGTCAGTTGATGTCCCGTGTCTCCACGTCCCAGTCGCCACTCTCACAGAGGACGCAGTCGGCACCGAAGAAGACGTAGGCCGCATGGGCGTCGTCCATCAGGTAATACCGCATCCATGCCGTGGAGGGGCCGCGGAAATCGCCGGCACTGCCGACCGGCTCGAAGTGACCGGCGCCATCCAGGGTGCCCCAGAACACCGGCACGTTGGTGTTGTTGAACACCGGGCGCTGGTTGAGAATCGGGCCTGCAATGGTGTCGCTGCTCCCGGACATGAGGAACATGGGCCCGTTCTGGTTGCTCTGGGAATCGCTGTCATGGCCCAGCCCGATCACGTAGGGCTGCATCGGCGCCGTTGCCGTGACCCGGGGGTCCTGACCAGCCATGATGCTGCCGCCCCCGCCCTGGGAATGGCCCGATGTCGCCACCCGGTCCATGTCCAGGTTGCCGGCGTAGACGCTGTTGCCGTTGGCGTTCTCCTGCTCCAGGTAATCGAGGCAGTCGATCATGTCCTCGCCATCCCCGGCGCTGGAGGTCTCCGCTGCGGCCACCACGAAACCGTGGCTCGCCCAGTGCGACAGCAGGCTGCCGTAGGTGGTGGGGCTGGTGCCGGTGCCGTTGCCCCAGATGATGACGGGGTGCTGCAGACCCGTATCACCCAGGTCGGTGGGGTAGTGGATCTCGCAGCCATCCGAGAACCACCCGCCGCTCTCCGTGGACGATGTGGTGGAGTACGGCCCGTCTTCAGCGAAGTTGCTGACCGACGGAAAGCCGGTGCCCGTCTCGTCGTCCTCCGGGGGTGGCAGGTCATCGCCGTTGCCCGGGCTCAGTGCTGTTGCCGTGCCGGTTGCCAGTGCGAAGGCCGTGGCAGTCAGCCAGGCGGTCAGCGTGGTTTCCCTCTTGATGCTTTCCATCGCATCTCCTCCTCATTGTTTGCCGTGACGTTGCGCACTTGCGACGCATGAAGAGGCTCCGGACGCTCACGGCGGCGACCCGGTGCCTGTCTGGAGTCCCATCATCCGTGGATGGGATCAAAAGACTGTATTGTTCTGTGCTGAAACAAAGTGGCTGTTTGTCTCTGTGACAGAATTAGTCGCCGACCCGCACACTGTCAAGTGTCTTCGGGATCGGAGGCGGCGCTGGCGTCCGGGAGTGATTTCGGAGGAGGCTGATCGTCATCCGCATGGGCACGCGGGTCCAGCTCGTGGATGGCAGGGGTGGTGCGGCTCATGGTGCGATAGGGGCCGTGGGCGGCGGCGCGCTCGTGTCGCAGCAGCCAGGCCGCGGCGCCGGTGGCGGCGGCGATCACCGCCATGTAGATGAACAGGCCCGCCCCGCCCAGCGCGGCGATGATCAAGCCGGCCAGGACGGGGCTGCCGGCTGCGGCGACACCCCAGAGGAACAGCAGTGCAGCGGCGACCGCAACAAAATCGCCACCGGTGCCTGCACGATCATTCGCCTGCGCCACCGCAAGTGGGTAGAACGTGAACGTGAAGCCGCCGAAGATCGCCGTGGCCGCGAGCAGCAGTTCCAGGGGCACGGTTGTTGCCAGCATGGCGATACCCAGTGCCAGCAGCGCCGATACGCTCCCCGCCAGCAGGATCATCGGTTGTCTGCCGACCCGGTCCGACAGGAGGCCGATCGGCCACTGCAGGGCGATCCCGCCGAATATCAGGCTGGCCATCAACAGCGCCACGCCGTTGACGTCGAGTCCGATACGTAGCCCGAACGCGGGTGCCAGCGTAAACAGGGCGCCACTCATGAGGCCGGACGCAATGCAGGTCCACGCCGCCAGCGGCGAACCGGTGAGCGTCGCGGTCAGCGCCATGGGGGTGTGCGGAGCCGGCTCCGGTGGCGAGCTCGCGCGGCTCAGCGCCACCGGCACCAGGCACAGCGCAAACAGGATGGCCACCACCATGAAGAGCTCGGTCCCGGCCGGGTCTCCGAACGGGAGAAGCAGCTGACCGGCGCCCAGCCCGAGATACGAGACCACCTGGTAGAGGGAGAACACACGGCCGCGGTTGGCGGGATCCGCGCGCTCGTTCAGCCAGCTCTCCACGACCATGTAGATGCCGGCAATGCTGAATCCGATCAGAACGCGCAGCAGGAACCAGGCCGCCGGGAGGACGTAGAGCCCCTGGAGCAGAATCGCGGCGGTACAGGCTGCGGCGAAGATGGCGAAGGCGCGGATGTGACCGACCTGGCGGATCACGCGGCCAGCCCATTGGGAGCCCGCCACGAGGCCCACGTAATAGGCAGCCAGGATAATGCCCTTGATCTGCGGGTCCACCGTCTCGAAATTGAGTCTCACGCTGAGCAGAGTGCCCATGAGCCCGGTGCCGATCAGCATGATGGCCACTGAAGTCAGCAGGGCGATGATCGAGACGAGAAACTGACGCATACGGCTCCTCCGGCGACCCGGGAAGTCTGGTCGAGGACCGCAGGCGTGGCAAGGACGGCTGCGTTCCTCCCGGAAAGGTGGGTATGCTGTGCGCTGGGTCAACCGCGGCGGAGATGGGCGCATGTTGGAGGCCGTAGCCGATCACGGGCGTGACTGGGTGGTGATTGCCGCCGGGTCGGTGTTTGCCGTGGGAGTTGTCCTGGCGGGCTACCGGCTCGGTCTCGCCGGGCTGCGTCGCGTATTGCCCGCCGACGGGGCGGGGCGGCTGTTTCTTGACCGGTCCGCGCGCGCCCTGGGTGCGGTGGCCGTGTTGCTCGCCCTGCAACTCGTCGCCCAGGGTATGCCGTCGGATCCCGCCTTTGTCGCGGTGTACAAGCACGGCATCACACTGCTGCTGATCGTCGCCATCACCTGGGCGGCGGTGCGCTGTTCGGCCGGTGTGGGTGACGTGATCGTCAAGCTCAACCCACCTCTGGCCCAGGCCGAGCGCACCCGCCAGGCCCGCAAGATCGAGACGCAGACGCGGTTCATCACCCGGGGTCTCAACATCCTGATCGTCATCGTGGGGTTCGCGGCCGCCCTGATGACGTTTCCGCCGGTGCAGCAGCTGGGGACCAGCCTGCTGGCGTCCGCCGGCATTGGCGGCATCATCCTCGGGTTCGCCGCCCGCCCGGTGCTCACCAACCTGCTGGCCGGCATGCAGATCGCGCTGACCCAGCCCTTCCGCATTGATGACGTCCTGTTTGTGCACGGGGAGTGGTGCTGGGTGGAGGAAGTGACCAGTACCTACGTGGTGTTGCGCGTGTGGGACCTGCGCCGTCTGGTGGTGCCCCTGCAGTGGTTCATCGAGAATCCGTTCCAGAACTGGACGCGCCATTCCACGGATCTCCTCGGCACCGTGTTCCTGTGGGTGGACTACCGCATGCCGGTGGATGCCCTGCGAACGGAGTTTCTGCGCCTGCTGGAGCTGGCGCCGGAGTGGGATGGCGCCACCAGCACGGTGCAGGTCACCGATTCGTCCAGTCAGGCCCTGCAGGTGCGCTTTCTCATGAGTGCCAGCGACTCCACCCGGACGTGGGATCTGCGCTGCCGGATTCGCGAGGGGCTGGTGGCGTACGTGCAGCGTGAGCATCCGGACTACCTGCCGCGGATCCGGGCGGAGCTGGAGTCTCCTGAAACGCCCGGCGACGTCTCCTCCGAGCTTGCCTGGGAGCAGCCCCATCCCCGATGATCAGGCAGCACACCACCGTATGGGAATCAGCGAGCGTATTGCATGAGTGACGCAGAACAACGGATGAGCGCATTGAACAGCGGCCTGGCGGGGACCGGCTATATCTGCGGTGACGACGTCACCACGGCCGTCTACCTGGCCCAGGCGCTGGAGAAACCCGTGCTCGTGGAAGGACCGCCCGGTGTCGGCAAGACGGAACTGGCCCGCGCCATGGCCTCGGTCACCGGGCGCCAGCTCCTGCGGCTGCAGTGCTATGAAGGGCTCGACGAGGGGCGTGCGCTGTACGAGTGGAAGTACGGCAAGCAGCTGCTCTACACCCAGGTCCTGCGGGACCGCCTGGGCGCGCTGCTGGCCGACACCGAGGACCTGGACGCGGCGGTGGAGCGGCTCGACGGGCTCGGTGGTGGCTTCTTCTCGGAGCCGTTTCTGGATGCGCGGCCGCTGTTGCAGGCGCTGCGCGCGGAGCAGGGCGCGGTGCTGCTGATCGACGAGGTGGACAAGTCCGATCCGGAGTTCGAGGCGTTTCTGCTGGAGTTCCTGGCGGATTTCCAGGTGACCATTCCCGAGTTCGGCACCGTCGAGGCGACCACGGCGCCGCTGGTCTTTCTCACCAGCAACGCCAGCCGGGAGCTCTCCGATGCCCTCAAGCGGCGCTGTCTCCATCTCCACATCCCGTATCCGGACCGAGCCCTGGAGCGGCGCATCCTCGAGCAGCGCGTGCCGGATCTGGGCGAGCGGCTGCGCGACGAGGTGGTGGCGTTCGTGCACGGCCTGCGCGAACTGGATCTGCGCAAGCGCCCGGCCATCTCGGAGACGCTGGACTGGGCGCGCACGCTGGTGCTGCTGCAGGCGGAGCGGCTGGATGCCGACGTGGTCCGGCGCACCCTGAACGTGCTGCTCAAGTTCCAGGATGACGTGGAGCTGGCCACGCCGCGCATCCGGGAGATCCAGGCGCGACACCAGTAGACCAATGGACCACCTGCTCACCGAGTTCGTCCACCTCCTGCGCGGTGCCCGCATCGATGTCGGCCCGGCGCAGACGGCGGATGCCGCCCGGGCCCTCGCGGTGGTGGGTGTCACCGACCGGGAGCGGGTGCGCCGTGCCCTGGCCGCCACCCTGGTGACGAGCCAGGACCAGCGGGCCACCTTCGATGCCTGCTTCGATCGTTACTTCCAGGTGGCCGGGGTGCCGGCGACAGGGGAGGGGCACGAGGCCGACGCCGATGCGGCCAGCGCGTCGCCGGCGGCCATGCCCGGCAGTGGCGGCGGCCTGGCGCGGGAGCTGGAAAACGGTGACACGGCGGCCCTGGAGACGAGGCTGGCCGAAGCCATGGCCGAGGCGGATGTTGCGTCCGCACGGCACTGGACCCAGACCGGCGTGATGACCCAGCGGGTGCGTCAGGCACTGGAGCTGCAGGCGGTGGACGAGACCATCCGCGCACGGCGCGCTGCCGGTGAGCCGGCGGATCGGCTTGCCGCGGCGCGCGCGGCGCTGGATCGACGCATTCGTGCACGGGTGGATCAGCGTGTGCGCATGCAGGCGGAGGCCCAGGCCTGGACGTTCCGTGACCGTGTGCTGCGGCAGACACCCCTTTCGGCGCTGGATCGGCGTGACCAGGCACGCATGCGCGAGCTGGTGCAGCGGCTCGCCCGGCGGCTTGCTGCCCGTCACGGTCGGCGCAGACGACGCCGGGACCGCGGTACCCTGGACGCCCGGGCGACACTGCGCGCCAGCCTGCGCTGGGGCGGGGTGCCGTTTCGGCCGCAGTGGAAATCGCGCCGCCGCGACCGCGCCCGGGTAGTGGTGTTGTGCGACGTGAGCCAGTCGGTGCGTGGTCAGGCGGCCGTGTTGCTGCCGTTCATGCACGCCCTGCAGGACGTGCTGCCGGAGGTGCATTCATTCGTGTTCGCCAGTGAGCCGGTGGATGTGACCGCGTTGTTCCAGCGGCACCACCCGGCTCAGGCCATGGACGAGGCCCTGGCGCAGTATGGCAATGGCTCCACGGACTACGGCGGTACGCTGGCCCGCTTCGACGCCGTGACCGACCGGCTCATCCAGCGGCAGACCACCGTGGTGATACTCGGCGACGGGCGCAACAACTACGGGGACCCCGGGCTGCCGGCGCTGGAGCGCATTGCCGGGCGCGCCAGAGAGCTGATCTGGCTCAACCCGGAGCCGGAGCGGAGCTGGGGCACCGGTGATTCCGAGATGCCCGCCTACGCCCGGCGGTGCAGTGAGGCCCTGCGCTGCCGCACCCTGCGGGATCTGGAATGGGCCGTCATGGAGCTCCTGCGCCGCACCGCCTGAACGGAGTCAGGCGGCGTCGCCGTGCAGCTCCCGGCGCCGCTCCCGCATCATCTCCTTCTGCGGTTTGCGCCACACCGGGTCATCGTCCGGGTTGAAGGCCGGATCCAGGGCGCGGATACGCTCCACCAGCGGCGGATGGGTGGCCATCAGCCCCGGCGAGCGGCGTGACACCGCCTCGGCGAACAGCATGTGCCGGACTTCCTCGCCATGGGCGTTGTTCAGGTGCTCGGCTTCCTGCAGTGCGCCGATCTTCTTCAGGGCATTGGCCAGCCCCTCCGGCTCACGGGTGAACTCCACGGCGGTGGCGTCGGCGAGGTACTCCCGGCGCCGGGAGATGGCGGCCTGGAGCATGCGGCCGGCCAGCACCCCCAGGGCGCCGAGGACGAGCAGGGCGGCGCCGATGGCCATGGCGGCCATGACCACGCGCTGATCGCGGCGGCCGCCACCGATGAAGACGCTGCGCATGGCCATACGCCCGGCCACCGACAGGGCCACCAGGCCGAAGATCATGGCCATGACCCGCAGATTGAGCCGCATGTCGCCGTTGGCGATGTGGGCGAACTCGTGGGCCACGACCCCTTTCAGTTCCTGCCGGTTGAGCGTGGCAAGGGCACCGTGGGTCATGCCGATGGCGGCGGTCTCCGGCGAGTTGCCGGCAGCGAAGGCGTTGATGCCCTGTTCGTGCTTGATGACGAACACCCGCGGCATGGGCAGGTTGGCGGCAATGGCCATTTCCTCCACCACATTGTAGAGCTGACGCTTGGCGGGGTTGGTGGTGTCCCGGGTGACTTCCGTGCCCCCCATGGACTGGGCGACGCGCGCGCCGTCTCCGCCCAGCAGGGCACCCCGTACCGCCGCGGTGATCAGGATGATGCCCATGACGCCGAGACCCACCGCCATGGCCGCCGCGGGGTCGAAGCGCTCGAGCAGCGACCGGTCGCCGGCTTCCGGCCCGGCGGCCTGCTGTTGCTGTGCCCACTCCTCCTCGGCACCACCCAGGAGGAGGCCACCCAGGGCGCCCACGGCGACGGCAATGAGCAATGTCAGCAGCAGGAACAGTGCCACCAGCACCATCGTGCGCCGGCGGGCGCTGGCCTGCGCCTCGGCGAAATTGAAGAAGCCGTTGCTGCTCAAGAGAATTGCACCTTCGGCGGTTCCTGCATGGCCTCACGGTCCTCGAACTCCAGCATGCCGGCGCGGGCGAAGTTGAACATGCCGGCGATGATGTTCGACGGCACGGTCTCCACGGCGTTGTTGTAGCGCATGGCTGCGTCGTTGTAGGCCTGCCGGGCGTAGGCCACGCGGTTCTCCGTGGAGGTCAGCTCCTCCTGCAGGCTGCGGAAGTTCTCGTTGGCCTTGAGGTCGGGGTAGGCCTCGGAGAGGGCAAACAGCCGCCCGAGGACGCCGCCGAGCGAGCCTTCGGCCTTGCCGAGCTGTTCCATGGAGGCCGGGTCACCGGCCGCGCCGGAGGTCTGCTGGCGCACCTGTTCCGCATTGTTGCGCGCTTCGATCACTGCCGTGAGGGTTTCCCGCTCATGGGTCATGTAGCCCTGGACCGTTTCCACCAGGTTGGGGATCAGGTCGTGGCGGCGCTTGAGCTGCACGTCGATCTGGGCGAAGGCGTTCTTGAAGGCGTTCCGTTTGCGGACCAGGCGGTTGTAGAGCAGAACGCCGGGAACGATCAGAACGGCGAGCACGATCAGGAGAGTGATGACGATTTCCATGGGCAGCCCCTTGCTGGTTTTGCGGTTGTCTGAGCAGTGATCCGTGTGCGGCCCCGTGCCGGTGGCCCCGCAGTTCCTTGCCGCCTGGCATGGTAGCGCGCCCGGGCGCCCCGGGTCATGGGGCGGCGCTGTGGAAAGCCCATTGCAGCACGGCGTCCTGCACGGCGCGGCCGGCGCCCCGGTGGGCGTCCTCGGCGTTGACCAGCACCACCACGAGCAGGTCTTCGTCCCGGGCCGAGCGCATGTAGCCGGCAATCGCGGAGACGTGATCGATGCTGCCGGTTTTCATGCGCGCCCGCCCGGTCAGCGGGGAGTCATTGAAACGGTTGCGTAGCGTGCCGTCCCTGCCTGCGACCGCCAGCGAGCTCTTGAACTCGGGCATGACCAGGCTGGTGCGCGCCTGCTGCAGCAGGGCGGCCACCTGCCGGGCCGTGACCCGGTTGTTGCGTGACAGGCCGGCGGCGTTGTCCATGATCATGCGGGTTGTGTCGACGCCGGCGCGCGCCAGGGCGTACGACACCGCCTCGTGACTGCCGCTGTCCGTGGCCGGAAATGCCTCGTGCTCAACCGCCAGGGTGAGGGCCAGATGCCGGGCCATGACGTTGTTGCTGTACTTGTTGACCAGCCGAACCACGTCCACGAGCGGGCGTGACTCACGGACGGCCACCGGCGTGGTGTCCCCCCGGCCCCATTCGCCGCTGCGCAGCCCCCCCTCGAACGTGCCGTCCCACTGTTTCCAGAGCGCCCGGAACAGCCCGTAGACGTAGTCCTCGGGTGTCATCGCCGAGCGTGTCAGGCGCTGCCTGCCGCAGGAGACCGGGTAGCTGCCCTCCAGGATCACCGCCTGGCCATTCGGTTCCTGGGCGATGTCGTAGGCGACCCGGCTGTGGGCCCCGCCGAAACAGGGGCCCGCGGAGGCGGAGAGCCGGCTCTCCACCGGCAGATTGGCCATGGGCGGATAGGTGCTGACGTGAATGTCGCGGCCGTCGAGGCTGGGTTCCAGCTCGAAATCCAGCACGTTGAAATTGATCAGCAGGGGATGGGGCTGTTGGTTGTACGCCCGGAACGGCCGCTCGTCGAAGGCGCCCGGGTCGGTTTCCGAATGGGCGAATGCCGACGTGTCCAGCACCAGGTCGCCTGTAATCCGCTGGATCCCCCGGCCCCGCACTTCACCGAGCAGGCGCCAGAGGTCCCGCGCCACCAGGTAGGGATCGCCGGAGCCGCGAATCCACAGGTCGCCCTCGAGCACGCCGTCGTGTACCGGGCCGTCGGCGTGGACTTCCGTCGTCCACGTATACGCGGGGCCGAGTGCCTCCAGCGCGGCGTAGGTGGTATAGAGCTTCATCACCGAGGCGGGGTTCTGGGGCAGGTCGGTGTTGAACGCCAGGCGCGGGGCGTCCTGGTTCACCCCCTGAACCCAGACGCTGACGGCTTCATCAGGCAGCTCATGGGCGTCCATGACAGCACGCACCGGACCGGGCAGGGTGTCAGCGGCCTGCACGGCCTGCGCGCTCCCCAGCAGGGCTGCGAGGAGACCGGGAACCAAGCGGCGCCAGATGGCTGCAACCCAGCGCAATCGTTTCATGGAGTGACGTCCTTTGAGCCGCCGTTCGTTGATGGTGTGACCAGGTTGGGAGGCACCCGTCATCGTGGCTGTTAAACTACCGGACTGTAACGCGGCTTCCCACTGCTGACTGTGATCGGATTGTCGTCGCTGCCGATCCACTGTGACCGAAGGATCATCAATGGACGCTGACATCAGGGAAGCGCTTCAGTATTGCCCGAATTTACCAAGCATGTCCGATGTCGCCATGGGCATCGTCGAGCTGGGGCGCGAAACGGAAGTCAATACCAGCGGTCTCGCTGCCTTGCTGTCCCGCGATCCGGCGGTCGCGAGCCGGATGCTGCGTGTCAGCAACTCGCCGCTGTATGCGCAGCGTCGCCGTTCCCGCAACCTGCAGCAGGCCGTCTCGGTCATCGGCCTGAACGGCGCCCTGACGCTGGCACTGACGTTTTCCCTGGCCGACTCCCTGCGCCAGGCCCCGGGCAGTGCCCGCACCATCGATTATGTCTGGCGTCGGGCGCTTGTGTCCGCCGCGGCGTCACGGGAACTGGGGGCGATGCTTGGGCGGCGTGACCTGGAGGAACTGTTCCTCGCCGGCCTGCTGCAGGATATCGGCATTCTGGCGCTGGAGGCGGCATTGCCGGAGCGCTACGGGAAACTGCTCGTGGTTCCGCCAGCACATGATCACCTGCTGGAGCTGGAGGCGGAGACCCTTGGCTGTGATCACGGCGAGGCCGGTGCCTGGCTGATGCGGTACTGGTGTCTGCCGGAGTATCTGCCGCTGGCGGCCCAGGGCAGCCACGACCCGCTCGGCATGGATGTGGCCGACAGCGAGCGGTTTCAGCTCCATTGCGTGGCGGTGGCCGGGCGGGTTGCCGATCTTTTCCTGGGGGTTGATCACGGTGCCGATGCGGCCATGCTGGCCGACCGGGCCAGCCGCTGGCTGGCGCTCGAGCGCGGCGAGGTGGAAGCGCTGCTGGACCGGCTGCCGTCCGGGTTCCCCGAACTGGAGCGCCTGTTCGAGACACGGATCATTTCGCACCGCCGTGCGGCGGGTGTGGTGGATCAGGCGCGCGAGGTGCTGGCGATGCGCAGCCTGCAGCTGCTCGATCACGCCGGAGAGCAGCACCGGCGCTCCGCGGAACTGGAACGCAACACACGCCTGTGGCGCGAGACGGCGAGCCGCGATCCGCTCACCGGCATTCACAACCGGCGCTATCTGGACGAGCGGCTCGAAACGGAGTTCGCCCGCGCGCGGGAGCATGGCTGGCCGCTGGTGATCGGGTTCCTCGACCTGGATTACTTCAAGGTGGTCAATGACCGCTACGGGCATCCGGTCGGGGATTCGGTGCTCATGCATATCGCGGGGCTGCTCACCCGGCACCTGCGGGACGGCGACTGCGTGGCCCGCTACGGCGGGGAAGAGTTCGTGGTGATGCTGCCCGGGGCGGACAGGGAGGCTGCGGAGGCTGTATTCGAGCGGCTGCGTACGGCCCTCGCGGAGGAGGTGTATACCGGCGAGGACGGGCGGACGTTCCATGTGACCGCGTCCATCGGCGTGGTCGCCTACAGCGGCGACGACAGCGTGTTGTCCACGGCTGCCCTGGTGCGTGCGGCGGACCGTGCGCTCTACAGGGCGAAGGAGCACGGCCGCAACCAGATCACTTTCGGCGAACTGGACGACTGAGCCCGTCGCCCGGAACGCCGGCGGTCATGCCTGATCGGGCGCCGGGTCGCCGTCAGAGGGCGTGTCGCCGGTGTCCGGATCGTCCTCGGCGCCGCGTGCGGTGGTGTGCGGCTGGTCCTTCTGTTCCTCTTCCGGCGTTGGCTCGGTCTCCGGCCGCGAGCTGTCGGCGCCGTTTTCCATGAAGACGCTGACGCGGCCCCGGGCCAGGTCGATGCCCTCCTGCTCGAAGCGCTGCTTCAGCCGCAGGTTGAAGTCCCAGGAGACGTTCCACTGCATCTCCGGCTTGGTATGGATACGCGTTCGCAGGACCGCGACGCCATCCTCGAAACGCTCCACACCCTGGAACTCCAGCGGTGCCCGCACGTACTGTTTCAGCGGGGAGTTCTCGCGCATGTCCTCGTCCACTTCCCGGATCAGCGCCATGGTGTCGTCCACGCCCATGGAGGCCGGGACGTTGATGCGGATCAGGGCCACCCCGAACTGACGCGACATGTTGTGGATCGCCTTGATCTCGCTGAACGGCACGATATGCAGAATGCCGTCGATATCCCGCAGGCGCACCGTGCGCAGGCTCAGCCCTTCCACCGTCCCCATCTGGCCGCCGAGGTCGACGAAATCGTCGATGGCCAGGGAGTCCTCGATCAGGATGAACAGGCCGGTGATGAGGTCCTGCACCAGTGTCTGCGCGCCGAAGCCGATGGCGATGCCGATGATACCGGCGCCGGCCAGCAGCGGGGTGACATTCACGCCCAGGTTCGCCAGCCCGACGATGCCGGCGATGATGACGATGGCGGTGAAGACCACGTTGCGGATCATGGGGGTGATGGTCTGTACCCGCGCGACGTTCACCCGGCGGCCCCGTGCGGTCGTGGTCGACGTCAGTGCCCGCTGGATGGCGGTGTCGGTGAGAATCCAGGTGAGCCACGCCAGCAGCGCCGTCAGGCCTACGGCAAGCAGGGCCTGACCCATCTGCGCGCCGATACCCTCCTGGCCAAGCCCGAACAGGGATCCGCCCCAGACCCATAGCGAGAGCTCCGCGAGCACGGTCCACGTCACCAGCTGAGCCAGGGCGTAGCCGAAGGTCTCAAGCCGTTCGCGGTACTGGGTGATTCGGCGGTAGCGGCGTTGCCGGCGTTCCTTGTGGTGGCTGATCAGGCGCGACACCACGATGGTAATGACCAGCAGGCTTGCCATGACCAACCCGCGGGACAGTGCCACCTCGGGGTCCCCCGAGGCGAGCGCCACGGGAATCAGGGACAGCAGGATCAGCAGCAGTGCGGGGACGTGCCACAATCTGCTGACCAGGCGCAGGATGTCGTTGGTGGAGCCGGATTCGCGCCGTTGAGGGTAGGGCCGGTTATAGATGAGATGCTGCACCGGACGCCGCAGCTGCAGGATGATGAACCCCGTGATCACTGCGGCGAGGCCGTTGCCTCCGAGCGTGAGCAGCTGGGCCAGATCCTCGCCGATGGCCCCGTCGAAACGATCGATCGCCATGGCGTTGGCCAGCGCGGCGAGGGCGCCCACCAGGAACAGTCGCGGCAGGCCGCGCCTGCGGATCACCGCAACCGCCGGGCGGCGATGGCCGCGGTTGAACAGTGCAATCACCAGCTCACAGATCAGCGCGAAGGCGCGGCCGCACAGGCTGACATAGGCAATCAGCAGTGCGATCACGTGACCCGCGGAAATGGCGATGAGCTCGACGGCAGCAAGCAGGACGAGCGCGCCGAAGGCCCACGGCAGGGCGTGGCGGAGAAAGTAGATGGCCAGCATCCAGCCGCGCGGATTGTTCGGCAGCTCCAGCGGCCAGCCCCGGAGCCGGGTGATGCGACGGCCTGCCGCCATGGTCAGCAGCAGGACCGCGAGCCAGATAGCCAGCAACGTGCCCGCGTCCGCGGCAATGGCGAATAGCGTCTCCGGGTCCAGGTCGGCGGCCAGCTCGGCCACGTCGTCGCGGGCAGCGTCCAGGTGCTGCTGCCAGGTCTCCAGGGGGGTGTGTTCGTCGGTGCGGCCGCTCACCTCGTCGAGGGTGTGGCTGATGGCGCCAAACAATCCCGCGTCGGTATCCACCGCATCCGGTTCCGTGGTCTCGTCCGCGGCGCCCTGCAGTTCCTTCAGGTCCTCGATCAGTGCCCCGCGTCGCTCTGCGTCCTCGAGTGTGGAGATCACCTGCTCCAGGGACTGGACGAAGGCCTCGCGCTCATCCTCGTCGACGAGATCACCGCCGTCGCGTTCCTCGAGAATCTCGGCGGGGTCCGACTGCCCGTGGGCCGTGGCCGATACAGCGAGCAGGGCCAGGAGCAACAGCCCGCCCTGCCGGATCCATCGCATCACCGGATGGCTCATTTCAGGGCTCCGAACAGGAGAAGCGAACCGTGGCCGGCGCGACGCGCGCCGGCCGTGCAGTCATCAGTCGCGTCCCAGGGCCTCGATGACGAAATCGAGGCGGTCCTGGCCAAAGAACATCTCGTCGCCCACGAACAGGGTCGGTGCACCGAATGCGCCGCGCTCCACCGCCTCGTCCGTGTTGGCCCGCAGGCGGTCCTTCACGTCCTGGCGCTCGATGGCCGCGTGGAATTCCTCCGGGTCGATGCCGGCCTGTTCCACCAGCCGCGCGATGACCTCCGGGTCCTCGATATCCTGGTCATGAATCCAGAACCCTTCGAAGACGCTCTTGAGATACGCCGGGAAGACGGGGCTGTCGATGTAGGCAACGGCGCCCCGCATGGTGGTGACCGTGTTCACCGGGTGCCGCGAGGGGAAGTTGAGCTCCACCCCGTAACGCCGGGCCCAGCGCCCGAAGTCCCGGCGCAGGTACTTGCCCTTGGCGGGGATGGCCGGTGGTGGTGTGTTGCCCGACGCCTTCATGACGGCTCCGAGCAGCATGGGGCGCCACGTGATCTCCGCCCCGGTTTCGCGGGTGACCCGGGGCAGTTGCGTCCACGCCAGGTAACTGGCCGTGCTGACGAAATCGAAGAAGAATTCCACCTGTCTGGTCATGGGGCCTCCCGGTCGTGAATCTGTGACGGCCTTTGCGTTTGCGCGCAATGCGCCCCATAGTTCCCGTTAGAGACCGTGTTTGCAAGCTGAGGTGCCGGAAAGCCGGCGCCTGGCGGGGAGGGTGTCATGCAGGTCAGGCCGAAATTCTCCGTCGGCGACGTGGTCCATCACCGGAAGTTCGACTACCGCGGCGTGATCGTCGACGTGGACCCCGTTTTTCAGGGGACGGATGACTGGTATGACGCCATGGCCCGAAGCCGGCCGCCCAGGGACCAGCCGTGGTATCACGTGCTGGTGGACGGTGCGCTGCACAGCACCTATGTCGCCGAACGGCACCTGCAGCCTGACCGGCTGGGGGAGCAGATCGATCACCCCGCCCTGGGACAGTTTTTCGACCGTTTCATCGGCGGGCGCTACTACCGCTCGGGGCCACGCCACTGAGCGACCGCCGGCGGCGGTCGCTGATGGGCGTCCCTGATTGCGCCGGAGTGCGCAATCACCCGGTCTGCGTCGGCCGGTAGGCGAGTACCGGGCAGTGAACGTCGTGGATGACGTCGCGGGCGACGCTGCCGAACGCCAGCTTGCCCAGCCCCGTGCGGCCGTGCGTGGTCATGCACACCATGGCGCCGGGCATTGCGGCAACGTATTCGCTGATCGCCCGTGCCGGCCTGGTGCCGTGCAGTACGTCCCAGTTCGCCTGCAGCCCGTAGTCCTTCTGGATCTGACGCGCGATGCGCTGGACGTAGCCCGATTCGGTGGTGTCGGCGGACAATGCCGATGCGTGCACGTCCGGCTCCTGAGCCTGCACCAGGAACAGTTCCGCCCCGGTATCCCGTGCCAGTTCCGCCGCTGGCGGGATGATGGCCTCCGACAGGGGAGAGCCGTCCAGGCACACCACCAGCGTCCGGATCGGGCCCGCCCAGTCGGCGTTCAGTCGGGGACCGGTGAGGATCACCGGGCGTCCGGCCCGGTTGAGCACATCGGTCGCGACACTGCCCAGGAGCATGTCGCCCACGGCGCCGCGCGCGTGGGTGGCCATGCAGATCAAGGCGTCGGGGGCCTCGGCGATGGCGCCCCAGAGTGCCCCTTCTTCCGCGCCCACGGGGACAGTGTTGAGATCGGCCTTGATGACGGAGATCCGGCTCGGCTCAATGCCGTGGTCGCGGGCTTCCTGGCCCAGCTCGCGTCGACGGTCCTCATCGGAGGATTCCGTGGGGATCACGGTCAGCAGATGGATGCCGCGGCCGGTCTGCTCCGCCAGGGCTCTGGCGGGGGCGATGGCGCGGAGTGAGCGCGGCGTCCTCTCCACGGGCACGATGATGTCGGCGGCTGTCATGTCGAGTCCTCCCATATCCGGTCGTCCCGCCGGCGAAGGTCCGGGGGAGTCAACACTGTGCGCCGGTCGGAACAGGATGGTCTTGATCCGGATCAACTGTTCGGTTGCCCGTCGCGTGTTCAATAGGGTCATCGTGCTATCGCCACACCATTGGAGCCGCCATGTCCCGTAGTACCGTACCGACCGCCGACATCAATCCGCCCGACGCGCCATCGCCTGTGGATCGGCTGGTCCGCGTGGCCATCGGCCGCGCCACCATGGGTCTGTCACCGGCGGCATTGCAGCTCGCCTACCTGGACTGGGCGTTGCACCTGGCCAGTGCTCCGGGCAAACAGGCCCAGCTGGCGAACAAGGTGTTGCGCAAGGCGGCGCGCCTGGGGCTCTACGCCGGCCAGTGCCATCGGGACGACGCGCAGCGGTGCATCGAGCCACTGCCCAACGATCGCCGTTTCGATGCCCCCGAGTGGCAGCAGTGGCCGTTCAACGTCATTCACCAGTCGTTTCTGCTCACGCAGCAGTGGTGGCATAACGCCACGACCGGGGTGCGGGGTGTCACGCCTCACCATGAGGAGGTGGTGAATTTTGTCGGCCGCCAGATGCTGGACGTCTTCTCGCCGAGCAACTACCTGGCCACCAACCCGGAGCTGCTGCGTCAGACCATGGAGGAGGGCGGTGCCAACCTGATCCGGGGCGCCGGGCACCTGGGCGAGGACATCCAGCGCATGCTCAGTGGTGCGCCCCCTGCCGGGGCCGAGGCGTATCAGCCCGGCGAGACGGTTGCCGTGACCCCCGGGAAGGTCATCTACCGGAACCGGTTGATGGAGCTCATCCAGTACGAGCCGGCGACGAAGACGGTTCACCCGGAGCCGATCCTGGTGGTGCCGGCGTGGATCATGAAGTACTACATCCTCGACCTCAGCCCCGGGAACTCGCTGATCCGCTACCTGGTGGAGCAGGGGTACACGGTTTTCGCCATCTCCTGGAAGAACCCGGACGCCGCCGATCGCGATCTCAGCTTCGACGATTACCGGCGTCTCGGTGTCATGGCGGCGCTGGAGACCGTCAATGCCGTGGTGCCGGACCAGCGGGTGCACGGGGTGGGGTATTGCCTTGGCGGTACGCTGCTGATGATCGCCGCGGCCGCCATGGCCCGCCAGCGGGACGAGCGGCTGGCCACGGTTACCCTGTTCGCCGCCCAGGCGGATTTCAGGGAACCGGGAGAGCTGGGGCTGTTCATCGACGACAGCCAGGTCACGTTCCTGGACGACATCATGTGGGAAACCGGCCATCTGGACGGCAAGCAGATGGCCGGTGCATTCCAGCTGCTGCGCTCCCAGGACCTGGTGTGGTCAGCCCTGGTGAATCAGTACCTGCGTGGCGAGCGCATGCCCATGAACGACCTCATGGCCTGGAACGCCGATGCCACTCGCATGCCGTACCGGATGCACAGTGAATACCTGCAGCGCCTGTACCTGGACAACGAGTTCGCCGACGGCCTGTTCGAGGTGGACGGCGACGTGGTCCACCTGGCCGACGTGGATGCACCGTTCTTCGTGGTGGGGACGGAGCGTGACCATGTGGCGCCCTGGACGTCCGTCTACAAGATCAACCGCCTGGCGCGCAGCCCGGTTACGTTTCTGCTGACTAACGGTGGGCATAACGCCGGGATCGTGAGCCCGCCGGAACACCCGCGGCGCCGGTACCGGGTCAACACCCATCAGCCTGACGAGCTGCTCATGCACGCCGAGGCGTTTCAGCAGCAGATTCCGGTGCAGGAGGGGTCCTGGTGGCCGGAGTGGCGGGAGTGGCTGCGGGCACGCTCCGGTGCCCGGCGCAAACCACCCGGGCTCGGGGCGCCCGACCAGGGCATCGTCCCCCTGGGGGATGCTCCCGGCCAGTACGTGTTTCTCAAGTAGCATTCGCGCCACGCTTGGGGCAGAGCCGGGGTCAGGCGTGTACCATACGCTGGCGTATTCAGACCCAGTCCATCAGTGAGGAGTGTGGCAATGCTTCAGGCGATCTACGAACACCGCGGACCGGTGCCCCAGGATGTTATCGATGCGGTGGAGCGGGAGACTCCCACCCCCGGTATCGGCGAAGTGCTCATGGAGGTGCTCGCGGCACCGATCAATCCGTCCGACGTACTCACGCTCACCGGTGAGTACGGCATGCTGCCTCCGCTGCCGGCGGTGGGTGGTAACGAGGGCGTCGGCCGCGTGGTCGCGTGCGGAGAGGGCGTGGACGGCCTCAGCCGCGGGCAGACCGTGCTGCTGCCGGTCGGTTGCGGTTCGTGGGCGACCCACGTGCTGGCGCCGGCCCGTAAGCTGGTACCGCTACCCGACGACGCCGATCCGGAGCAGTTGGCGATGATGACCGTCAACCCGCCCACCGCATCGCTGCTGATGAGCGAGTTCGTCGATCTCCAGCCCGGCGAGTGGCTGATCCAGAACGCCGCCAACTCGGGTGTCGGTGGCTACCTGATCACCCTGGCGAAGCTTCGTGGGCTGAAAACGGTCAATGTGGTGCGCCGCGAATCGGCGGTGGCGCCGTTGCAGGAGCAGGGTGCCGACGTGGTGCTGGTGGATGGCCCGGACCTGGCCGAGCGCGTTGCCGAGGTGACCGGCAATGCGCCGATGCGTCTCGGGATCGATGCGGTCGGCGGCGCGGCCACCGACCACCTGGCGTCGGCGCTGAGTGATGATGCCACCCTGGTGAATTACGGCATGATGAGTGGTGAACCCTGCATGGTCGCCCCGCGGCACCTGGTGTTCCGCAATCTGAACGTCAAAGGCTTCTGGCTCGCGCGCTGGTTCCAGCACGCCACACGCGAACAGCAGCAGGGGCTCTACGGCGAACTGGCCGGCATGATCGCATCCGGGCAGCTTGCGGCCCGGGTCCACGCCCGGTACGACGTGGCCGATATCAAGCAGGCCGTGGCCGAGGCGGCGTCCGGCGAGCGCAGCGGCAAGGTGCTGGTCACCCCCGCTGGCTGATCTGTTCCGGGCGCGGCCAGAGCCGCGCCCGGTGCGGCCGCTCACGCCATGCGCTGGCGCCCCGGTAGTCGCAGCAGTTCACCCAGCAGCCACGAAGCGGTTCCTGCGTCACCCAGCTCCAGCGTGCCATCGCGCTCCAGCAGCGCGCCGGCGCGGTGGCTGCTGAGCATCTGATGGACCCAGCGGGGTGCGCCGCCACGGGACTCCATGCGTTGTAGCAACTCGATCAGCGCTTCGGCACCGTCCGCATCCAGGTAATCCGGTGCGTCGTGCATGGTCGGGCCGCCGACCCGGTCCACCGCCGGGCCGATGATCCCGCGCCATTCGAACGGCTCGACTCGGGCGCCCAGCCCGTGAAGAACCCGGCGCAGGAGTGGGTCGAGACGGGTCCGCAGGACCAGTGCGTGATGGCCGCCAGGGGCAGGTGTCGCTGGTGCGTCATGGGGTGTGGTCGTCTGCATGTCGGGCTCCTCCGAACATCCCTGATCGTGTGATGCCGGCGTGTCGGGCATCGTGGCTGGAGAAGCCGTCGCGGGTATCCGGAGGTGGTGTACACCCTGACCGGAGAACCTTGGCGCGAGGCTCCCGTATACGTCTTCCGCGGTACTCGGGCTCGGCGAATGGATTCGCCACACCGTTGCGCGACAGCCCCGGATTCTCACCGGTGTTCCCCGCTGAACCATCATGATGTGGTGGTTCGTGTAAAGACGGGCCCAAGATATCGGTTGCGGCGGGGCCGTGCAACAGTGGCAGGCGGCCATCCATGCAGCGTGTGCATGGGAAGCGATGCGACGATTTCATGGGTTTGATGATTGACCCTCTGGCCGGCCCTCTCCAGCATCGATTGCAGGTCACCCCGCGAGGCTGGCCTGAACAAGAGATAACAGGGGGAATCCCCGGGAGGAGAATCATGAACCGCAGTGTATCCATGGGAAAGTGGAGCGTGAGCGTGTTGCTCGGGCTTGGGCTGGCGCTGCCGCATGCGGGGGCGACAGCAGACGACGAGACCATCACCTGGCGTGTCCAGTCGCACTGGCCCAGTGCCAGCACCTCCTACGAGGCCAGTCTCGAGAAGCTGCGGGATGAGCTCTACGAGCGCACGGACGGCCGCCTGGAGCTGGAACTCTACGAGGCCGGTCAGCTGTTCGGCACCGACGAGATCTGGGCGGCCGTCGAGCGCGGTATCGTGGAGATGGGGACCACCTCGCCGTTCTTCCTCCAGGACCGCCTGTCCCTTGCCAGCGTTGCCGCCGGATTGCCGTTCTCTTTCCAGGAGGTCTGGGAGGCGGTTTACTTCTATCGCCACCTCGGGTTCGAGGAGATGATCCGCGAAGAGGCCTCCGAATACGGGGTGTTCTACCACCCGGACAAGATGCTCACCCAGGAGATTGTTCTCAGCGAGCCCATCGAATCCATGGAGGATTTCGAGAGTGCACGCATCGCCACGTCGGGACTCAGCGAGACGGTGCTCTCGGAGGCGGGGGCCGCGGCTCAGTACGTGCCTGGCGAAGAGCTTTACCAGGCCCTGTCCACCGGGGTCGTGGACGGCGGGCACTGGGGCGCCTACCAGGGCGCCGACAGTATGAGCCTCTACGAGGTTGCGCCCTATCACGTGGAGCCGCCTCTGAGCATCAGCGACGACACGTTCATCTTCAACGAAGAGGCCCTGGAGGCGCTCCCCGAGGATATCCACGCCATTCTCATGGACACCCTGGAGCAGCACTACTGGGAGCGTACCAACGAATACCTCTACCACGAGGAAATGACCAAGCAGCGGGTGCTTGCCGAGGACGGGGTGGAACTGAACCCGTTACCGGACGATGTCCACGAGCGCCTGGTGGAGACCTCCGAGGCCCATTGGGACAACGTGGCCGACGAGAGTGACGAGGCGGCGGAGGCCGTGGCCATGCTGCGCGAGTTCCTTCAGGACCTTGGGCACCTCGACGAGGATTGAGGCGGTTTCCCGCTTGAGGCGGGCCGGGAGCTGCCACCCCGGGGGATCGCCCCCGGGGTGGCAGGTTGTCGCCGTCTTCAGGCGGGTTCCGGTTCCGTCAGGCCCCATGCCGGGAAGGGGTCGTCCAGGCGCTGCCAGGCCTGCGGGCCGCCCGCAAGCTCGGCGTCCGTCAGCAGACAGGCGTCGAGCCGTGCCGTCAGCGCGGCGCGGTCCATGTCGATGCCGATCAATACCAGCTCCTGCTGGCGATCGCCATAGGGCGCCTGCCAGCGCTCGCGGATGAATGCGGTGATCTCCGGGTCGTCGGGCCAGACGCCTTCCGGTGCCGCCGCCCACCACATTCCGGCTGCGCCATGTTCCGCGGCCGGGCCGGCCTGGGACCAGTTACCCACCAGATCGTGGCGCGAGGCCAGCCAGAAGTGGCCCTTCGAGCGGATCACCCCGGGCCATTCGGAATGGATTAGGTCCCAGAAGCGGCGCGGGTGAAACGGGCGCCGCGCGCGGTAGACGAAGCTGCTGATGCCGTACTCCTCGGTCTCCGGCGTGTGCTCGCCGCGCAGCTCCATCAGCCAGCCCGGCGCGCGCGCCGCCTGCTCGAAGTCGAACAGGCCCGTGTCGAGGACAGCGTCCAGGGCAACCTGGCCGTACTGGCAGTCCACGATGCGGGCGCGCGGGTTGAGACTGCGGAGAATGGCGGTGAGGCGCTCCCGTTCGCTGCGGGTGACCCGGTCGGTCTTGTTCACCACCAGCACATCGCAGAACTCCACCTGGTCAACGAGCAGGTCCACCACCGTACGTTCATCGCCGTCGCCGGCCTGTTCGCCGCGGTCCCCCAGCTGATCCTGGGACGCGTAGTCCCTCAGGAAATTGGCGGCGTCGATGACCGTGACCATGGTGTCCAGGCGGGCCATGTCCGAAAGGCTGCGCCCGTTCTCGTCCCGGAAGGTGAACGTCTCCGCCACTGGCAGTGGCTCCGAGATGCCGGTGGACTCGATCAGCAGATAGTCGAATCGCTGCTCGGCGGCAAGGCGGTTGATCTCCACCAGCAGGTCCTCGCGCAGGGTGCAGCAGATGCAGCCGTTGCTCATCTCCACCAGCTTCTCGTCGGCGCGCTCCAGGTGCGGCCGGTCGCCACGCACCAGGCTGGCGTCGATGTTCACTTCGGACATGTCGTTGACGATCACGGCGATGCGTTTGCCGTGAGGCGCGTGCAGCACATGGTTGAGCAGGGACGTCTTGCCGGCGCCCAGAAAGCCGGACAGGACGGTAACGGGCAGGCGTTCCATGGTGGTCCTCCCTGAGGATGGTGAAAGAACATGGAATGTTATCATATAACATTGTTGGGGTAACCACTGGAGCCCGGTGTCCTGTTAGACTCCCGGTCCGAACTCCGGCGAGATGCAGAACCACATCATGACCACCACTGACTGGACCTGGCTGCCGTTCGAATCGGCGCATGTGCGCGCGCTGCTCGATCACGCCCTGGCAAGCGACCGGCATCACCCCACCCCGGACCAGATGCTCGAGAACCGGTACCGCGTCACGGGAGCGCCGAAGCCACCTGCCGGGGAGCTGCCGCCCCTGGAGCACATCGCGCTGGATGCGGTCCCCGCGGGGCTGCATCTGCAGGTTGGCCACGGTCTCTGCCTGGTGAGCAACGGGCTGCCGGAAGGCGATGTCGGCGCGCTGTTCGCGCCCGGGTGTCACCCCGACCGCGACGAGGACTGGCGGGTCACCGTGGAGCGCGCCGCCGGTGTGGAACAGCAGGTGCTGTGGCTGCCGGCTGACGCGGTGGAAGAGGTCCTGCAGGAGAGCGACGACACCGTCTGGCTGGGCTTGCGTCGGGACGAGGAGCGGTTCGGCGTCGAAGAGTACGGTCTCGCCTCCGCGCCCGGGGAGGCGGACGCATGACCGGCAGCCGATCGTCGTCGCTGCGTGAGCAGCTGGTGCCCTGGGAGTATCACACGGCGGAGGGGTTCGCCGTGCGTGGCTGGCACTCCCCCCCGAGCGGGCGCCCGGTCATCCACTTCATCCACGGTAACGGGATGTGCGGGCTGGTCTACGAGGCGATGCTGAGCCGTCTGGCCCGGGATTACGACCTGTTCCTGTCAGACGTTCAGGGGCACGGCAGCAGTGACCACGGTGGCCCCTTCCGTGGCTGGAACCGGACCGCGGAGCTCTGCCTGGATGTGTGGCAGCAGTTCGCGCCGCTGTGGCAGGGCGTACCGGTGGTTGGCATGGGGCACAGCTTCGGCGGCGTCATGACCGCCCTGATGATGGGGCAACGGGCCGATATCTTCGACCAGGGGGTGTTGCTGGATCCGGTTCTGTTCCCGCCGGCCATGCTCCGCTCCATGGCGCTGCTGCAATTGCTGGGGCTGTCGCGGCGTACGCCCATGGCGCGGCAGGCGGCGCGCCGCCGTGACCGCTGGCCCGATCGCGAGCACGCGTTCAATGGCCTGCGTGGGCGGGGGATCTTCCGCGGCTGGCAGGATCGCTGTCTGCAGTCCTATATCACCCATGCCCTGCGTGACGACGACGACGGCGTGACGCTGCGCTGCCGCCCCGAGCGCGAGGCGGAGATCTTCGGTTCATCGCCGCGCGGGCTGTGGCGCGCGCTCGCGCGTGTGGATGCGCCCGTGCTCATGCTGCATGGCGCCGACAGCTACCCGTTCGTGGGCGACGCCGCCCGGCGGCTACCGGGGGTGGTGTCCGGCATCACCGTCGAGCGAGTGCCTGGTGGTCACTGTTTCATGCAGCAGGATCCCGATGGCACCGCGGAGCGTGTGCTGGCCGCTTTGCCGAAACGCAACCGGGCGGCATGAGGCGCGGCCGCCCGTGAGTTCCGGGTACGCGATACCGGCCGGCGCACTGGAGCGGGGGATCACCGTGCGCAAGAGCCGATTCATCGCACGCGCCCTGCGGGCGGAAACCCGGGCGGCTGCGCTGGCGGCCGTGGAGCAGGCGCGTGCTGATCATCCGGATGCCCGCCACCACTGCTGGGCCTACCTGATCGGCGATCCGGCATCGGCCAGCACGGCGGCCAGCGACGACGATGGTGAGCCGGGAGGCACTGCCGGTCGCCCGATCCTCAATGTCATTCAGCACAAGGGACTGGGCGACGTGCTGGTGGTGGTCATCCGTTATTTCGGTGGTATCAAGCTGGGTGCAGGCGGCCTGACCCGTGCCTACGCCCAGGCCACCGAGGCCGTGCTGTCGGAGCTGCCCGTCACGCTGCATGAGCCGGTCTGCCGCGTCACCGTGGCAATGCACTTTGCCCACGAGCAGGCCGTGCGCCACTGGGTGCAGGGGCATCGGGGCGAGGTTGACGCGATCCGCTATGGTGAAGGGGTCGGGATGGACATCACCATCCCCGTGGCCGAGATCGACACCTTCCGCGCGTTCTGCGCGGCGCAATCCATCACGATGCATGAGACCGCCTGAGAAACCATGAAGCAATCGGATCGCAAACACCTGGAAGATCAACTGGCAACCATGCTGGGCCGTGCCTGCGAGGCTGCGCGGGAGGAGCTGGACGGATTCCAGTGGGTGACGCACGTTCTCGACTACAATGACGTGCAGCACAGCATCCAGGTGGTGTGGGTATTCGACACCAATGCCAACCTGGCAGCGGCCCTGCGCGCCGGACACGATGCCTATCTCAGCCATCTCACGGCGGAGGCGCTGGATGCAGCCGGCCTGAGTATCGGTGATGTCCGGCAGCATGTCGGGTTCGACAGCGAAGAGGAATGCGCCCGGGCCCACGGCGGTGACTGGCAGATCCGGCTGACGGAAGAGCCCGGCCGCCTTCACTGACAACCCGACGCGGGCGGAGGATCCATGAGCGACAAGGAGCCGGTGCTCGAGGCCATCAGCGCGGTCACCGTATTCACCGCAGACATGGCCGCTGCGGTTGCGTTCTATCAGCGGCTGGGTTTCGAGATGCGCTACGGTGGCGCCGACGCCACGTTCACGAGCTTCCATGTCGGGCCCGGCTACCTGAACCTCATGGCCGGGTCGCCGCCGGCGGCGCTCTGGGGCCGAATCATCATTCATGTCTCCGACGTGGATGCCATGTATCGCCGGGTCAGGGAGGCCGGCCTGCAACCGGAGGCGGAACCGTCGGACGCGTTCTGGGGCGAACGGTATTTCCACCTTCAGGATCCGGACGGCAATGAACTCAGCTTCGCGAGGCCATTGTCCGACTGACGGTGGGCCTCCGGGATTGCATTCCCCGCCATGCGTCGCCATCTTTCCCTCAAACCCGTTACAACGTGCCGAGGTTCATCGTGCCCGTGCTACTCCTGTTACTCATCATCGTCCCGCTGGTCGAGATCTTCATCCTCATCGAGGTCGGCAAGGTCGTCGGGGCGCTCGCGACCATCGGGCTGTGCGTGCTCACGGCGGTCATCGGCGGCCTGTTGCTGCGTCAGCAGGGTGTCGAGACGCTCCGGCGCGCCCGCGCCAACCTGGACCGGGGTACTGTGCCAGCTGTGGAAATGTTCGAGGGCATGGCACTGGCCGTCGGTGGTGTCATGCTGCTCACGCCCGGGTTTGCCACCGACGTCATCGGTTTCGCCTGCCTGATTCCGTTTACCCGCCGTATGGTCGTGCACGCCCTGCTGCGCCGTGTGCATGTGCAGTACGGCCCCATCGACGGCCAGGCGAGCCGGCGTCCGCCGTCGGGGCAGGACGCCATCGAGGGCGAGTTCGAGCGGCGTGACCGCAACGAGCACCCGTAATACGGCCATCGGTATCGGCGCGAGCGCGTGGCGCCGTCAGGGAACGGTTGCCGGCGTCACGGTGTCGCACGTTAAGATGGATTCCGGATGACGCCTGCACGTGAGCAGCGTGCCACGATCAGTTGGGAGAAAGTTATGCGTTCGGCAGTACGAGCCGCCACTCTGGTTGCGTTGATTGGTCTGCCCGCAGCCACGCTGGCAATGCAGCCCGGCGCGGCCGGGCCCGGGGCCGGCAGTGCCGCGGACAGGACGCCCGGCGCCGGGGCAGCCGGTGAGCCCGGTATGCAGGGCGGTCAGCCCGGCGCGGGTGCCGGTCCGGGGCAACAGGGCGAGGCCGACCCTGGTCCGCCGGTCCGGGAGCGGATTCGCCAGGAACAGCAGGCGGGTGAGGACCCGCATCAGTCCCGCCCCTCGGAGACGCCCGGTGGCGGTCTCGGCGACGGTGGACAGCCCGGCGGCATGCCGGGTGCGGCACCGGGCCAGCAGGGGCAGGGTGGCGCTGCCGGTCAGCCGGGCGGCGCTGCTGGAGCCCAGGGCGGTGAGGCCGCCGGACAGCCGGGTGCTGGCGGGCAGGCCGGTACACAGCCTGGAGGCCAGGGGGCCCCGGGTGGTGAAAGTGCTGCGCCCGGCCAGGAGCAGGCGCAGCCTGGCGCCGGCCAGCAGGGCGAGGCCGGCCAACAGCCACAGACTGGCGAACAGCCCGGCGCAGGCCAGCAGCAGCCGGGTGCGGATCAGCAGCAACCCGGTGCCGGAGAGGCGCAGCAGCCGCAGACGACCCCGGGGCAGGAGGCGCCGCAGGACCAGGCGCCGCAGGGCACGCCCGGTGCGGAGACGGATGGCCCGGCTCCCGGTGGTGGTAGCCCGGGCATGCAGTAAGCGGCGCGCCCACACAACAGGAATCGCTTCCAGAGCCGGCCACGGTGACGTGGCCGGCTCGTTTCGTTTTCGGGGACTGAATCCGCGCCCCGTGCCGGGCTGGTTTGTGACGGCTGTCTCATATCATTGATCATGAGTTGTACAAAAACTATATAACTCTGTACAACCGTGGTTTCAGTTTCATACCAGACCGGTGACTGACCGGGCGAAGCGACTCAGGAGGTTGCATGGAAGTTGTTGGATTCGGTTCGGACGATATCGAGAACACCCTTGCCAGAATGTCTGACGGGGACCTGGACGGGCTGGCCTTCGGGGCCATTCAGCTGGATCCGTCCGGCAAGATTCTCACCTACAACAAGGCGGAAGGGGAGATCACCGGTCGGCAGCCCGAGGAGGTGATCGGCAAGAACTTCTTCACCGATGTGGCACCGTGCACGGACAGTGACGAGTTTCACGGCCGCTTCAGGAAGGGGGTCGAGTCGGGTGACCTCAACACCATGTTCGAGTACACGTTCGACTACCAGATGAAGCCCACGAAGGTGAAGGTGCACATGAAGAAGGCGCTGGTCGGCAACAGCTACTGGATCTTCGTGAAGCGGCTGTAATGTGTCCTGCAACAGACCGCCTCGGGGCGCCGCTCACCCGGTCGGCCTGTGAAACGCTGGTCCGCGAGCTGGTTGCATGTGAGCTCGCGGACCAGCGCGGAGAGGCCATCGGGGACATGTTGGCGCAGCTCCAGCCCGACGCACCCCTGAACGGCGCGCCGGTGCGCATGGACTCCCTGGAGTTCATGGCCGCGGCGCAGGCCGTGAACGCCTTCTTCCGTCTCCACTCCGTCGGCACCGAGGACTACCTCCTTCGGCACCGGACCATCGGCGACTGGGTGGAGGTGGTTCTGGAGACGGTCCGTCAGGGGGCGGACGGCATCGCCTTCCAAAGCGGTGGGACGACCGGCACGCCAAAGACGCAGTTCCAGCCCTGGGTGCATCTGTCCGCAGAGCTTGATCAGCTTGCTTCGCTGGTCGGCGGCGCCCGGCGCATCCTGCTACTTGTGCCGTGCCGGCACATCTACGGGTGTCTCTGGGGGCCCTTACTGGCGTCTCGGCTGCAGGTTCCGCTGCTGGCCGGCCCGCGGGCAGACGCCGTGGCCCACGGGGAATTGCGTGCCGGTGATCTGGTGATCGGCTTTCCCGAGCGCTGGCAGTACCTGGCCGGGAGCATCGGTGCCTTCCCGGACGGCGTGGCGGGTGTGACGTCCACGGCTCCCTGCCCGGAGAGTCTCTGGCAGGAGCTTGCCGACATCGGCCTCTCGCGACTGCTCGAGATCTACGGCTCTTCGGAGACAGGCGGGATTGGCTGGCGGGATGCAGCCGAACACCCCTTTCAGCTGCTTGCCCACTGGCAACCGGCCGGCGATACCGCATTGACCCGTCAGGATGGTGAAACCGTGGCGCTCCCGGATCACGTGGTCTGGGAGGGGAGCGCCCGCCTTCGGCCTTCGGGACGCCGGGATCACGCCGTGCAGATCGCCGGGGTCAACGTGATTCCCGAGACGGTCCGTGAGCGGATGAATCAGTGTCCTGACATCGAGGACTGCGCCGTGCGTACGCGCCAGACCGGGCGTGGTCAGCGCCTCAAGGCGTTCGTCGTGGCCCGGCACGACGATGCGCAGGCCCGCGAGCGGATTGCCGACTGGCTGCATACGCACCTGAGCGCAGCGGAGCGACCCGTTGCCCTGACGTATGGCGAGGCGCTGCCGCGCAACGACATGGGCAAGCTTGCCGACTGGCCGTGAGCATCGGCAGGCGGGAACTGGAAGAAGAAATGTTGCAGTGCGACATTGCGTTTGCTATATTGCACCGCAACAAAGGCACGTTGCCTTTGCCCGATGAAAAGGAGACGTTGCTATGAGTAATGAGACCGTTGCCCAGATGCAGAAGCAGTTCGACAGTATTTTCGGCGCGCCGGTGCGCACCTATGCGAGCCTCGTGGTGGATCACGTCGAACAGGTGGCCAAGGTGCAGTCCGACGCGGCCAAGGCCTACGCCGATACGGCGTTCAAACAGGTTCGCACGGCGCTGGACGTCAAGGACCCCTCCGATGTGCGCGCGTACGTGGAGAACCAGCAGAAGGTTGCCCAGCAGCTGGGCGAGCGTGTGAAGGGTGACACCGAGAAGGTGGTTTCCCTGAACCAGGCCTTCGTGGAGAAGGCGCAGAAGGTGGCTCAGGACAGCGCCACGACCGCGTCCGCAGCGGTGAGCAAGGCCAAGTAACCGGCTCCCGCTCCGTAATGACCGCCATCCTCCCCCCGGGAGGGTGGCGGTTTTTTATGGGCGCTACGCACCGCGGTGTTCCGCGGCTCAGCCAATGAGTCCAAGGAACGGTGTGATCGAGAAGTACAGGATCGCAAGTACGATGCACAGGTAGAGGACGTGCTTGACCGGGTCGCGCAGGAACAGGCTCGTGAACGTCTCCTGGGAGCCTTCCCGCCGTCGCTGTTCGTAATCAGCCCGCGCCTGCCGGGCACGCTCCTGCTGGTAGGCTTCCAGCAACGCCTTGGCGCGCGGGTGATCGTCGTTATCCTTCAGCCAGATTGCCCCCATGGTGAGCCCCCACCGGTTCGGTGGCGTCTCGTAGAAGTCCAGTGCGTGTTCGCGCAGCATGGCGCGGACGTCGTCGGCTTCGTCCTCGGGGACGTTACGCAGGTTCAGCAGGAGTTTCGCCATGTGTCCTCCAGTCGGGTGAGGTCATGATACCTGTGGTCACCGTGCCTTTGGCAGGGCACACGCTCGGACAAACCGTTCAGTCGGGTTACTATCAGGCGACAGGACAAGCGTGCTCACCCCGCGGGGAGGTTGTGGATGACCTGGATACTGCTGATCATCGTGGCGGTGATCGTTGCCGCATGGATCTGGCTGGACCGGCGTGTCGGGCCGCGCCCCGCGGTGCAGCCGTTCGACGGCGACGCCTTCAGTATCGGAGCGGCCAGAGTCTATCGCCGTGGCCCGGCAGACGCCGACGGGGCGGTGATTGCCGTGCATGGATTCTGCGAGAACCCGGGGTATTTCAAGGCTCTCTACGTCGACCCGCAACTGGAACTGATTCTCGTCGGCAACGCCGATTACCACCCCGTGCCGTCGGCGACCGACCATGGTGCGCCGCCGTGGGCGAGCGTGCCGGAATCGCCACCGGGGACCATCGGGTACGAGGCGGAGGTGGTGATTCAGGCGGCCGAGCATCTGGCCAGGGCACCACTGGTACGGGTTCACGGGCACTCCCGTGGTGGCGCCGTGCTGGTGGAGGCGGCGCGCCGCCGCCCGGACCTGTTTGCGAATGCGCAGGCCGTGCTGGAAGCGCCGGTGCTGCCCCAGGCGCGGCAGCCCCGGGAGCTCCCGGCTCCCGTGCTGCTGTTTCTGCCATTGCTGTTGCCGTTGTGGCGACGCCAGCCCATCAACCCGCGTAACAAGCGGCTCTGGGGGGATCTGTCGGATGCCGGGAAACGGGATGTGATCCGGGCGTTACCCTTCAATCCCCGTCGCGCGGTAACCATGCGGCGGAACCTGGGGGATATCGCCACGTGGGTGCGCAAACGGTCCACCGAGGATCTGCAGCACCTCCCGGACCGGCTGGTGCTGGTTCCGGAGCACGATCGCATTCTCGACCCTGCCGCCATGCGCCGTAGTGCCGAGGCCGGGGGCGCGCGTGTCGCGGCGGTTGCCGGCTCCAGCCATTTCGTTGCCCTGGATGTGCCGGAGGCCATACCGCCGGTCCGTGTTCCCGGTCCCGGCGAGCAGGCCCCGGAAAGGCATGAGCAAGGAGCTTGAGCACAGCCACCACCCGGAGGCGATCCGGCGGCGTCTCGCGGCGCCGCCGTCGCCGAGCTACCTGCGCGACTCGATTCTGGGCGGCATCGATGGCTGTGTGACCACCATTGCGGTGGTCGCGAGTGTTGCCGGAGCCGGGCTTCCCGGTGTTGTTGCCTTCGTGCTGGGGCTCTCCAGCCTGGTCGCGGACGGCTTCAGCATGGCGGTCAGCAACTACCAGGCGGTAAAGAGCGACCATGACGCCCGCGCCCGTCTGCGAGCGCAGGAAGACCGGCATATCCGGCTCGACCCGGGCGGAGAGCGGGAGGAAATCCGGCAGATCTTCCGCAGCAAAGGCTTCGACGGCGAGGTATTGGAGCAGATCGTGGAGACGCTGACGGCGGACGAACGACTCTGGATCGACACGATGATCCGGGAGGAGCACGGCCTCGCGCTGCAAGGGCCGTCACCGTTGAAGGCCGGGGCCGCCACCTTCGCCATGTTTCTTCTCGTGGGTGCGACGCCGTTGCTGCCCTTTCTGATACCGCTGCTACAAGGCCAGGCGTATTTCCTCGCCAGTGCCGTTGCAGCTGCCGTGGCGTTGTTCGGAATCGGGTGGGCAAAAGGGCGCGTGCTGGGAATGGCACGGCTCAGGGCGGGCCTGGAGACACTTCTCATGGGGGGAGGTGCCGCTGTGGTGGCCTTCGTCATCGGCGTGTTCCTGGAGCCCATGCTGGCCGAATTGCGTTTGTGAGTACGCTTGCGGGATTCGCACTGGCGGCGACGATCCCATATGCTCGGATAACTCGAAAGGCATAGACAACGAAGCGGGCCGGGTGGGGCATGACCCGGGGCAGTCCGCCGGCGGGGCACTGTGCAATGGCAATGGGTGGCGTGATTGGTTGAGTTTGTGGAAACCCATACCGGGTTGATCTATCAGTTGCAGGGGCTTGCGTTCATCGCCCTCGGTGTTGTCGCATTGATTCTCCCCCGGCGCGGGGGCGCGCTCCGCTTGGCCCGGACTCTCTGGCTCCTGGCGGCGTTCGCTCTCCTGCACGGGCTGGCGGTGTTCATCGGCTGGGAGATATCCCGGGAGCCGGCCCCATGGTTGCTGTGGGTCTCCGCGGTCGTCCTGCCGGCATCCTACCTGGCGTTGCTGGAGTTCGGCCGGCGCACGCTCAATCACCTGCCCAATGCCGTCGGGGTGCCGACTGCCGCCGTCTATCTGCCGGTGACACTGGTCGCGCTGGCCATCGTGCTGGCGGCAGGCACCGCTCCCGAGGTGTTGTTTGCCGCCTCCCGGTTCGGCATCGGGCTCCCGGCGGCGCTACTGGCGGCCGTGGCGCTCTGGGCCGCAAGCCTGGCGCCTCCGGTCCACTCGGCGACTACCCCTTATGCACCGTGGCTGCGTCTCGCGGCCGTGGCCATGGCCTGTTACGGGTTGATGATCCCGGTACTCAGTGCGCCGGTGCCCGGCCTCCCGGGGTGGTTGCCGACGCAGGACGCGTTCCTGGCGCAGACCGGTGTGCCCATTCGTGCTGGCCGGGCGGTGGCCACCGTGACCCTGGCGGCGGCGCTTATCGGCATCGTGCGTCAGGCCAGCGCCGAGAGTAGCGAGGACCTCGACCGTCTGCTCGGCACCATCAGCGGTTTCATCTATCGCTGCGAGAATCGCCCGGACTGGCCGGTCAGCTACCTCGCCGGGAACATCAGGGAGATGACGGGTTACGACGCCTCGGACTTCCTGGACGGGGAGGACGTGGTACTTGATGATCTCGTTCATCCCGACGACAAGGAGCGGGCGTGGCAGACCGTTCAGGAGGCGGTGGCGGAGCGGCGGGAATACGGTGTCGAGTACCGCTGTGTGCTCGGGGCCGGGCAGGGCCGCTGGTTCTACGATCGCGGCAGGGGCATCTACGACGAGCAGGGTAATCTGCGGTTTCTTGAGGGGCATACCATTGACGTGACCCCGCTGCGCCAGACCAGGACGCGGCTGGAGCGGTTCCGGGCCACGCTGGACCGCACCCTGGATGCGGTCTTCATCTTCGAGGCGGAGTCCCTGCGCTTTACCTACGTGAACGAGGGCGCGGAGCGGCAGACCGGTTATTCCCGGGATGAACTGCTGGCGCGGCGCCCGTATGACCTGACCATGCACTATCCGGAGTCCCGCTACCGCAGTGAACTGATTGCGCCGCTGCTGTCCGGGGAGAAGGAGATCGTCCGGTTCGAAACCGAGCATCTCACCCGCACTGGCGGCCGCGTTCCGGTGGAGGTATTGCTGCAGTACGTCTCGCCCGATGATGGTGACGCCCGGTTCGTGGCCATTGCCCATGACATCTCGGAGCGCCTGGAGGCGGAGCGCATCCTCAAGGAAGCCAACGATCGGCTCGAGCAGGCGGAACAGCATGCCCGCCTGGGGCACTGGGAAGTGGATCTGCGCACCGGCGGCAGCTACTGGTCCCGGGAAATGTACCGGTTGATGGGCTTTGACGAGACCGCGCCCGTGCCATCGCTCGAGCGCTTCCTCGAGCATGTCCACCCGGAGGATCGTGACGCCGTTCGCCAGGTCTGGACCACCATGCCCGCGGAGGGGTTTCCCGTCGGCGAGGTGTTCCGGACCAGCCCGGAGGTGGGGCCGGTGCGCTACCTCTCGCCCACCTACCGTCTGATGGCCGACAGCTCCGGGTTGCCCGACCGGTTCTCCGGAACCGTGCAGGACGTGACGGGACAGCACCGGATGATGGAGGAGCTGCGGCAGTCCGAGCGCCAGCAGACCCAGCTCCGGCAGGTGGCCCAGCGGGAGCAGGGGCGCATGGCGGCTCTGCTGTCGGGCATGAGCATCGGCATCCTGTTCGAGGACCGGGCGGGGCTGGTGGAGTACGTGAACCCGGCCTTCAAGCGGATCTGGTCCATCGACGTGGAGCTGGATCTCGTGGGGCGGCCCACCACCGAGGTGCTCGAGCACTCCACCCATCGGTTCTCGCGTCCGGATCATGCCTCAAGGCACGTGTTGCAGGTGCTGGATACCCACGAGATCAGCGAGCGCTTCGAACTGGATCTCTATGATGGACGGATTCTCACCCAGGTTTCATACCCGGTCTCCGACACCGAGGGACGCCTGATCGGGCGGCTGTGGATTTACGAAGACGTCACCCACGAGCGCCAGACCGCCCAGCAGCTCGTCTACCTGGCGGAGCACGACCCGCTGACCGGGCTCCATAACCGGCATCGCTTCCAGGAGCACCTGGATCGCATGCTCAAGACGGCGCGGCGCCTGGAATCCCGGTTCGCCCTGATGTACTTCGATCTGGACGACTTCAAGCACATCAACGACAACTTCGGCCACCGCGCCGGTGATACCGTGCTGGTGCGTGCGGCCGGAGAGGTGTCCAGCCTGGTGCGCGGCGGCGAGGTGTTCGCGCGGCTCGGCGGTGACGAGTTCGCCATTCTCTCCGAGATCTCCAGCGACGATGAGCCGGCCCACCTGGCGAAGCGGATCCTGCACGCGATCACGGCCATCCCCCTGCGTTTCCGGGGCAGCAACCTGCGGCTGACCGCCAGTCTGGGCATCGCCGTCTTCCCGGCCCATGGCACGGAGGCCGAAGACCTGGTCGCGCACGCGGACGCCGCAATGTATCAGGCCAAGAACCAGGGCAAGAACACCTGGGCGGTGTATGATCCGCAGCGCAGCGATACCGAGGCCATGCTGGAGCGCATGTCGTGGAGCCAGCGGATCGCCCAGGCGCTGGACCACGGGCGTTTCGAGCTTCATTTCCAGGGGGTCTACCACGCCGGGGACCGCAGCCTGAGCCACCTGGAAGCGCTTGTAAGGATGCAGGACGAAACCGGCCACGGGGATCTCCTGATGCCGGGGCAGTTCATTCCACTGGCGGAGAAGACCGGCCAGATCATGGAGATCGATCGCTGGGTGGTGCAGCAGGGTGTGGAGACCCTGCGGCAGTATCCGACGGTGCCGGCGCTGGCGGTCAACGTGTCCGGGCGGAGTATCGACGAGCCGGGGTTGCCCCACTTCATCAGAGCGCTGCTGGAGCAGCATGGTGTCGAGCCCGGCCGGCTCATCATCGAGATTACCGAGACCGCGGCGGTCGCAGAGATGCAGAACGCCCAGCGCTTCATCGAGCAGATGCACCAGGCCGGCTGCATCGTGTGCCTCGACGATTTCGGCTCGGGCTTCTCCACGTTCGCCTATCTCAAGTATCTGGCCGTGCGGGTGCTCAAGATCGACGGCATGTTCGTGCAGGATCTGCCCAACAACCCGGATAATCAGGCCTTCGTGCGCGCCATGATCGACGTCGCCCAGGGCCTGGGCAAGCGCACGGTCGCCGAGTTCGTGGAGAACGAGGATACCCTGCAGATGCTGCGCGCCATCGGCGTGGATCTGGTACAGGGCTATCACCTGGATTCCCCGGTCGCGGACCATCCCAGCCTGTCGTCAGGTGGTGCCGCATCTTCCGGGACGTGGGACGACCGCAGCGAATCCTAGTAGACTCGGGCGCATCCCGATCATCAGGAGTTGCACGGTATGCAGTGGGTTTGGCGGTGGTTGCGTCAGTTCTGTACCACGGGACTGCTACTTGGAACACTGTTCTTCGCGTTCTCGCTCACCCCCAGCCTGATTCCGCGGCCCTCCGTCATCCAGGGCGTCATCTCCGGGGTCTCGTTCACCGCGGGCTACGGCCTGGGCGTGATGGCGCGCTGGTTATGGAATTACCTGGAGCTGCCGGTTCCCAGCGTTCGCCTCGATCGCATGGCCCGTATCGGCGCCGCGGTGGTCTGCGGGCTGTTCGCCATCGGGTTTCTCTGGCAGGCGTCCGAGTGGCAGAACACCGTGCGCGCACTGATGGACAGCGAGCCCGCCGGTGGCGTGCAGCCCTTTACCGTTGCCGCCATCGCCACGGTGGTGTTCGTGGTGCTGGTGCTGCTCGCCCGGCTGTTCCTGCTGACGTTCCAGGTGCTGTCCCGCCGGATGGAGCGCTACGTGCCCCGGCGCGTGTCCCTCGTCGTGGGGGTGACCGCTGCCCTGGCGCTATTCTGGTCGGTAGTGGATGGCGTGATCTTCACCCTGGCCCTGCGTGCCGCGGATAACTCCTACCAGCAGCTCGACGTCCTCATGCAGGACGATGTGGAGCAGCCCGATGACCCGGTCAGCACCGGCGGCCCCGAGTCCCTGGTGACCTGGGAGGACCTCGGTGGCCGCGGGCGCCGCTTCGTTACCTCGGGGCCAACCGGTGACGACATCGGTGACTTTCTCGGTGAAGCGGCGCCGGACCCGATCCGCGTGTACGTCGGCCTCAATGCGGCCGAGACGCCGGAGGAACGCGCCGACCTGGCACTGCAGGAGCTGCTCCGCGTGGACGCCTTTGACCGCTCGGTGCTGCTGCTGGCCACGCCCACGGGGCGCGGGTGGGTCGACAGCGCCGCGCAGAACCCGGTGGAGTACATCCTCCAGGGCGATGTGGCGACGGTGACGGCGCAGTACTCCTACCTGCCCAGCCCGCTGTCGCTGATGGTGGAGGGGGAGTACGGGCAGGAGACGGCGAGGGCGCTGTTCAACAGGGTCTACGGCTACTGGAGCGATCTTCCCGAGGACGACCGGCCCGATCTCTATCTCCACGGCCTGAGCCTGGGGGCATTGAACTCCGACCGCTCTTTCGACGTCTATGACATCATCGACGATCCCTTCGACGGCGCCCTGTGGAGCGGTCCGCCGTTCCGCAGCGAGACGTGGCGGACGGTGACCGCCGGCCGGGATGCCGGCTCCCCGGCCTGGCTGCCCCGGTTCCGGGACGGTTCCGTGGTGCGCTTCATGAATCAGGATGGCGGGCTCGATGATTTCGACACGGACTGGGGGCAGTTCCGTATCGCCATACTCCAGTACGCCAGCGACCCGGTGACGTTCTTCGACCCCATGTCGTTCTACAGCGAGCCGGACTGGATGCGTGAGCCGCGCGGGCCGGACGTCTCCGATGATCTGCGCTGGTTCCCGGTGGTCACCATGCTGCAGCTTCTTGCAGACATGGCCGCCGGGCGTGCGCCCACCGGCTACGGCCACGAGTACGCCGAGGCCCATTATATCGACGCGTGGGTTGCACTGACGGAGCCCGACAACTGGAGCGACGAGGACTCGGAGCGCCTGAAGGCGCTGTTCGACGAGCGGGAGTGAGGCCGTCCCCGGGGCGGGGCGGCGTTGGTCCGGATTCCCGAACATTTGGAGGTATCCCCATGGCCATTGTGTGCCGACTGCGACTGGTCACCCTGCTTGCCGGGGTCTCTTTCACCGCCGCCTGTGTGCTGGGGGCCGCCTCGACGGCGGTTGCGGCCGAGGAGCCGGTGGGCTACGAAGTGGACGTGGTGACCGACGGGCTCGACTCGCCGTGGTCTCTCGCGTTTCTCCCGGGTGAGGACGTTGACCGGGCGCTGGTGACGGAGCAGTCCGGGCGCCTGCTCCTGGTGGATCTCGCCTCCGGTGAGACGCGCACCGTCTCCGGCACCCCCGAGGTGGCTGCCGTGGGCCAGGGCGGACTGCTGGATGTGGCGCTGCACCCGCGGTTTGCCGACGGCGAGCGCTGGGTCTATCTCACGTACTCGGCAGCCAATGACGCCGGTAGCGGCTACGCCACGCATCTCGGCCGTGGTCGCCTGGGCGACGACGGCGAAGCGCTGGAGGCGTTCGAAGTGCTGTACGTGGCGGAGCCGTTCGGTAGCAACACCGGCCATTTCGGCTCCCGCCTCCTGTTCGACGGGGACGAGCGGCTCTACATGACCACCGGTGACCGGCGCGATCTCGACAGCCCGCAGGATCTCCGGAGCAACTGGGGCAAGACCCTGCGTTTCAATGCCGACGGCAGCATTCCCGACGACAACCCCTTTGTCGATGATGACGACGCCCTGGATGCCATCTACACCTACGGGCACCGTAACAGCCAGGGCATGGCGCTTCATCCGGAGACCGGAACGGTCTGGCAGAACGAGCACGGCCAGCAGGACGGGGACGAAATCAACCGCATCGATCAGCCCGGAGGCAATTACGGTTGGCCCATTGCGACGTACGGGGTGCAGTACGGTTCCGGAACCCGTATCGGTGATCTGCCCCACGAGCGGGACGACACCGTGAACCCCGTGTATTACTGGGATGGCACCCGGTATGACCATAACCAGTCCGGATTCCCGCCGTCCGGTCTTGCCGTCTACGCGGGCGATGCATTCCCCGAGTGGCAGGGTGATCTGCTCATGGGCACGCTCCGGCACCGGTACCTCGGGCGGTTCGAAATGGACGATGGCGAGGTGGTGAACGAGTATCGCCTGCTTGCCGATCGCGGCTGGCGGATTCGCGACGTCCGCGTGCATCCCGTCTCGGGCGAAGTCTACGTGCTGGTGGATCAGTCCGACGCGCCGCTGGTCCGCCTGCGCGCCGCCGACTGAACGCAGGCGGACACGCGATGCTGCATTGCAGCACGTCGCCTTCTTTATCGTTTGATTCACGAATCGATTGGTAAAGTTTCCCCGGGGGCAGTCGTTACAGGGAGTGGGAATGATCACCACACTTGAATCGTCGCCATCGGGGAGGGAACTACGTGGCGCTACATCGCATCCTTCATCGTCTGTCCGTGGGGCAGAAGATGCTGACGTTCACCGGGCTGTTCCTGGTTGTCATCGTCTTCATACTGGCCATGGCCTCTTACGTGCTCGAACAGCAACGCGCCCTGAACACCGTGTCCGAGCGCGTCGGCACGCTGAGTGAGCGCGTGCTCTATCTCGACGAAGTGTTGACCGGATCCACGCGGATGGCTGCCGTGACCGGCGACACGGATTGGCTTGATCGTTATGACAGCCATGCGGTCAGAATGGATGACGCGCTTGACGAGCTGGTCGCGCTGGCGCCGCAGGATGTCGCTGCCGCATTCGAGGCGTCCACCGGCGCTGCCAACGACGCATTGCTGGAGCTTGAAGCCGATGCATTCCGGGCTATCGACCAGGGGGATCTCGATGCCGCCCGGGAGATCGTTTTCGGTTCAGCTTATGAAGCCCGAAAGACCGAGCTGGATCAGGGCACCGAGACGTTCCTGTCGGGTATAGAAGCCGACGTGGCCGACCGGCGCGACACGCTGGAGAGCCTGGCCTACGGTACCCTGGCTGTCGGCATCGGCGCCCTGGCGCTTGCGCTGCTGCTCGCCTACGGGGTGGCCCGTTCCATCACCAGTCCGCTTGCCGAGGCTGTGGCGTACACCCGGCGTGTGGCGGATGGCGATCTCACGGTGGATGCCGGGAGTGCAGCCCGGGACGAAGTGGGGCAGCTTCTGAACGGCATGGGGCGGATGACACGTGGCCTGCGCGAGACGGTGCAGCTGATCAGCGAATCCGCCGAACAGGTGGCGAGTGCAGCCGAGGAGTTGTCCGTCACCGCAGGGCGCAGTAGCGAGGGGGCGCGACAGCAGAGCACCGAGGTCTCGCAGGTGGCCACCGCCATGAACGAGATGAGCAGCACGGTGCAGGAGGTCGCCCGGAGCACCCAGGAGGCGTCTGACGCGGCGTCCGATGCCAGTGGCCGCGGCGATGAGGCGCGCACGGCCCTGGCGGCGTCGTCAACCGGTATGGAAACCCTTGCCGGGGAAGTGGAGCAGGCGGCCGGCGTGATTCACGATCTGGAGCAGCGTGCCGAGCGGATCGGTCAGGTCCTGATCGTGATTCGGAACATCTCCGAACAGACCAATCTGCTTGCGTTGAACGCCGCGATCGAGGCTGCGCGAGCGGGCGATCACGGGCGAGGGTTCGCCGTGGTGGCGGATGAAGTGCGCAAGCTGGCGAGTAACACCCAGCAATCCATCGGCGAGATCGAAGAGATCATCGAAGAGTTCCAGGCCGGGACCCAGAGCGCCGTTGAGGTGATGAACAATGGGCAGGAAAGCGCCGGCCGCAATGTGGGCGAGGCACGTAACGCAGTCGCCGCGCTGGACGCCATCATGGCGGGGGTGACCCACATCTCGGATACGTCCAACCAGATCGCCACGGCTCTGGAGGAGCAGAGCTCCACGGCCGAAGAGATCAACCGGAACATCACCACCATCGAGCAGCTGGCGTCCGAGACCTCCACGGCGGTGGACGAAGCGGCGTCGGCGAGCCAGGACCTGTCCAGGCTCTCCGTGCGTCTCGGCGAGGCCGTGGCGCGGTTCCGGCTGTAAGCGCCGCTTCGCTGACCCGGCCCGGGCCAGGTCGGCCCGGGCCGGGCACCGTCAAGGCAGTCTTACCTCGATGCTGAGCATGCCGGCCTGAAAGTCATTGCGATCCTGGTATTCGGCACGCACGCGGGTCAGCGGGAATACCGGCATGCTGCCGCCGATTGCGAATACCGCGCCATCGCTGTCACCCCACTCGTAGCCGGCGCGTCCGTGGAAGTTGATCAGCGGCAGGGTGGTGATGGTGCCCTGCAGGCCGATGTCCGCGTTGTTGTAGCGGTCCGTTCCGCCGTTGTCCTCGAACTTGCCGGTGCGGGTGTAGCCGCCCTCCAGCCCGAGCCGCATTACTGCGGGAACGCCGAAGAAGTCGTACCCGCCGTAGATCCGGGTGCCGTAGTACGTGTCGTTGCTCTCATCGTCGAAGTTGGTGTAGACGCCGCCCAGGCCGCCGTACAGGCCACTGGCCGAAGCGGTTGCGGGCAGGGCGGCGGCCGATGCGGTCAGCAGGGCGGCGAGGGCGGTTCCGGTCAGGGAGCGGGAGATGGTCATGGGGCACCTGCAGTTGAGTGGCTGGACGCCGCCATAGTGCACCACCGTCTCGCACCTTGACCACTCCCGTCGTCCGGAAGCGCAGCATGGGCTGTCGACGCCGGGCGCCGGACATCCGGGCGTGGCGGATGCCGGGCCTGTTCAGGCACAGTACGGTGCCCACGAGTCAGGAGATGGTTTCATGCCCGAGCCCAGGATCATCGATTACCCCAACGGGGTTGCCGCCATCGACGCCGAGTTTGCCGAGACGCCGGGTGTGGTGGCGAGTTATCTGCTGCAGGCGGATGGTGATGCCGCGCTGGTGGATGTGGGCAGCAACTTCTCCGTGCCGTTGATTCTCCGGGGGCTGGAGCTGCGCGGTGTGGCACGGGAGCAGGTGCGCTACGTGTGCGTCACCCATGTGCACCTGGATCACGCCGGTGGCGCCGGGGAGCTCATGCGTCAGCTGCCGCAGGCGACGCTGGTCGTCCACCCGCGGGGTGCCCGTCACATGATCGACCCGTCCGCGCTCCATGCCGGCGCGCGCGCGATCTACGGCGATGCCGTGATGGCGCGGCATTATGGCGACCTGGTGCCGGTGCCGGAGGAGCGCGTGCAGGTCGTGAACGACGGCGACCGGCTGCCGTTCGGCCGTCGCAGTCTGCTGTTTCTCGACACGCCCGGTCACGCCAATCACCACTACAGCGTGGTGGACGAGGCGCACGACCTGGTCTTTGCCGGTGACACGTTCGGCGTGTCGTACAGGTCCCTGGACACGGAACGGGGCGCATTCATCTTTCCGTCCACGTCGCCGGTGCACTTCGACCCCGACGCCGCCCATCGCTCCGTCGATCGTCTCCGCGGGCTGCAGCCACAGGCGGTGCACGTCGCCCATTTCGGGCGGCTGGCCGAGATCGAGCGCCTGGCGGCGGATCTGCACGAAGGGATCGACGCCCATGCCGGAATTGCCATGGACTGTGCCGGTCAGGATGAGGACGATCAGGCGGAAGCCATCGGCGCCGCGCTGCTGGAGTGGTTCTCCGGTCGCCTCCGGGCGCACGGCGTGACGCTGTCCCCGGAACAGTTGCGCCAGACCCTGGCCATGGACCTGGAGATGAACACCCAGGGGCTGGTGGTGTGGTTGCAGCGGCGGAGCAGGGCCGCCCGCGCCGATTCGCGCTGAGCGGCCCGGGTCGGTGTCAGGACTTGCCGGCGGTGAAACCGCCATCCACCAGCAGGTCCGTGCCGGTGACAAAGCTGGCCTCATCGGAGAGCAGGAACAGGGCCGCGTTCGCCACTTCCCGCGCCTGGCCCAGGCGCCCGATCGGGTGCAGGCTGGTGAGGAACTCCAGCACCTCCGGGTCCAGCTCGTCCAGCAGCGGCGTGGCAATGTAGCCGGGCGACAGGCTGTTGACCCGAATCCCGCCGGGCGCGCCTTCCAGCGCCAGCGTGCGGGTGACGTTCAGCACGCCGCCCTTGGCCGCGGTGTACGCCGCCGTTTGGCTCTGACCCACATGCCCGAGGATGGAGGCGCAGTTGAGGATCGCGCCGCCGCCGTTCTGCATCCGGCGCATGGCCTCGCGGGCGACGCGAAAGACACCGTTGAGGTTGATGTCGATGACCCGCAGCCAGTCCTCGTCGGTGTAGTCCACCGCCAGTTCCTGGTGACCGATGCCGGCATTGTTGAATACCGCATCGACGCCGCAGAACGCCTCCGCCTGTTCGAACAGGTTGTGAATGTCCCCGGTGCGGGTCACGTCGGTCTGCACGAACAGGCACTGGTCCGCGCCGAGCTTGGTGGCGACGGCCTCGCCCAGCGCCTGGTTCATGTCCGCGATGACCACCCTGGCGCCTTCGGCAATGGCGCCCCGGGCCGTTTCGGCGCCAATGCCGCTGGCACCGCCGGTAATGACAACACCCTTTCCCTTCAGACGCATCGCTGGCTCTCCCCTGGTCAGTGAACCCGTGAAGGGCATCGTGCGCCCCGGCACGGGAAGGGGTGTTGATCCAGGTCAACCCGGGAGAGAAACCACGGCGGCGTCGGCCGGCACCGCCGTGGCGGGCGGCTCAGGCGCGCAGGCGGTAACCGGTGCGGAAGATCCAGGCCACGGTGGCCATGGCGACGGTCAGGAAGACCAGGATCATCAGCAGGCTGACCACGACACTGACATCACCGGCGCCGTAGAAGCTCCAGCGGAAGCCGCTGACCAGATAGAGCACCGGGTTCAGCAGGCTCAGGGTCTGCCAGGTGGAGGGCAGCATGTCGATGGAGTAGAACGTGCCGCCCAGGAAGACCAGCGGGGTGATGATCAGCAGCGGCACGAACTGCAGCTTCTCGAACGTGTCCGCCCACAGCCCGATGATGAAGCCGATCAGGCTGAACGTGAACGCGGTGATCACCAGGAACAGCAGCATCCACACCGGGTGGGCGATCTCCAGCGGCACGAAGAACCCGGCGGTGGCAAGAATGATCAGGCCGAGCATCACGGACTTGGTGGCGGCTGCCCCCACGTAGCCCATGACCACCTCATAGTGGGACACCGGTGCCGACAGGACCTCGTAGATGGTGCCGGAGAACTTCGGGAAGTAGATGCCGAACGAGGCGTTGGAGGTGCTCTGGGTGAGCACCATGAGCATGATCAGCCCCGGCACGATGTAAGCGCCGTAGCTGATGCCGTCGATCTCGTTGATCTGCGAGCCGATGGCGCCGCCGAAGACGATGAAGTAGAGCGATGTGGTCACCACCGGCGAGACGATGCTCTGGAACAGGGTGCGCCAGGTGCGGGCCATTTCGAAGGTGTAGATGGCGCGGACGGCGTGGATGTTCATGTGTGCTCCCTCACCAGGTCGACGAAGATGTCCTCGAGTGTGCTCTGCTGCGTGTGCAGGTCGCGGAAGCGGATACCGGCGTCGGCCAGGTCCTGCAGCAGCGCTGTGACGTCGGCGGTCTCGCCGTCCTGTGCCAGCGTGTAGGTGAGCGCCTCGCCGTCCTCCGACAACTCCAGGGCGTGCCGCGCGAGCGCCTCCGGAATACGGTCCATGGGCGTGTGCAGGTGCAGGGTGAGCTGCTTGCGGCCGAGCTTGCGCATCAGCGCCTCCTTGCCTTCCACCAGCACGATTTCGCCGCCGTTGATGACGCCGATCCGGTCTGCCATCTCCTCGGCCTCCTCGATGTAGTGCGTGGTGAGAATCACCGTCACACCCTTTTCCCGCAGCGAGCGCACCAGGGCCCACATGTCACGGCGCAGCTCCACGTCAACGCCGGCGGTGGGCTCGTCCAGGAACAGCACCTCCGGTTCGTGGGCCAGTGCCTTGGCGATCAGGACACGTCGTTTCATGCCGCCGGAGAGCGTCTGGATCTGATTGTTGCGTTTGTCCCAGAGACTCAGGTCCCGCAGCACCTTCTCGATGTGCGCCGGATTCGCCGGTTTGCCGAACAGGCCGCGGCTGAAGCTCACCGTCCGCCAGACCGTTTCGAACGAGTCCGTGGAGAGCTCCTGGGGCACGAGCCCGATCAGTGACCGGGTCTTGCGCCAGTCACTCTGTATGTCATGACCGTTCACCAGAACCCGGCCTTCGCCCAGCATGGCAATGCCACAGACGATGCTGATGAGGGTCGTCTTGCCGGCGCCGTTGGGTCCGAGCAGGGCGAAGATTTCACCGCGGTGGATGGTCAGGTCGACATTGCGCAGCGCCTGGAAGCCGCTGTCATAGGTTTTCGAGACGCCCTGAATGGCGACCGCCGGCTCTGCGGCGGCGGCCGGTGTCCGCGCATGGGCGGCCGGTGCCTCTCCGGCTCGGGACGACCCGGCGTGGAAAGTGGCGAGATGGTCGCGGTCCATGGGGTTGCCTGTCCTGTGTCGCGTTGAAACGGAGGGGAGCCTAAAGGCTCAAGTATGCTTGAGGTCAAGCGCTCCTCTTGTGCGTAATCCGCACTATACGCCTCCGGCCGTGGCTGTGAACGGGATCGGTGTTACATGGTGACAGGGTGGCGATGGGGGCGAGGGTCGGATAGACTCCAGTAACGATGTCAGAACAATAAACAGAACGGATTGTCTTCAGCGAATGGACGCCAAACGCTATTTCGGTCTTGCCCTGGTCGTGGTCACGCTTGCGCTTGTGGCAGGGCTCACCTTCCTTGGGCGTGATCACCAGACGCGTGTCTTCACTGTCGATTTTCGGCAGGGCCACACGCTCTCGGACGACAGCGACGTGGCCATCGCCCGGATCGCCACCCTCATGAGCCGCCAGCCACGTTACCAGGCGGTGGTGGTCGGCCATTCCGGAACGCGCGGCGACGACAGTGCCAACCTCGAGCTCAGTCGCGAGCGCGCGGCAGTCGTCAGCCGTCAGTTGATCGACGATGGCATCGACGAAGACCGCATCGACGTTCATGGGCTGGGTGGCGATGACCCGTTGCCCAGGGGCGATGACGAGGGGGAGCGCCGTTACCAGCAGCGCCTCGCCCGGGTCGAAGTCGAACTGAACTACCGATGAGAGGGCTTATGAGACCGCGCGCTATCGCACCGGTGTTGTGGCTGACGGCCACACTGTCGGCCACGTCCGTATCGGCCGACGCGCCCGCATTGAATGACGCGGTGGATGCACCCACCCGTGCCTGCCGTGGTGGCGATACGCTGCAGGTCGCCCTTGGCCGGTCGGGCGTTGATGTGGTGCCGCTGTTCGCCAACGACTATGCCCTCGAGACACCCGCCAACAGCCACTTTGACCGGGAAGGCGTGGATGTGGAGCTGGTTGCAGGTCAGGCGCTCCCCGCCCGTGTCAACGCGTTCCTCCGCTGCGAGGCGCCGGTGCTGCGCGTCACCCAGGGGCAGCTGCAGCTCGTGGCCGAGCTGCTGGCTGACAACAGCGATGTCGATCTCATCGGGATCTATCACCACGGCTGGTCCTCCGGTGCGGACCACCTGGTGGCCAGGGAGGCGTTGCGAACGCCAGTGGACTTCGGCGGCAGCCGTATCGCCGTGGGGCGTTTCAGCCCCCGTCTCGACCTGCTTGCGCACCTGGCGGAGACCGGGGACAGCCAGAGCCGGCGTGACGGCATCGACGACTGGACGCCTCCGGAGCTGGTGCACGCGGCCATGACACATGGCCTGTACGATGACTCGCCGGCCGGTCGGTTCTTCGACGATACCAGCGTCGATGCCGCGGTGATGGAGTGGAGCGACGCGGCAATACTGACCAGTGGCGGTGAACGTGGCACCGGCGCCGAGGGGTCGGTGGCCGGTGCGCACATTCCGCTGTCCACGCGGTCCGCCAGCCGCGTGGTCTCGCATGTCTACGTGGTTCGCAAGGATTACCTGGAGGCCAACCAGGATCAGGTCGAGCGCTTCATCGCAGCGCTGTTCAACGCCGAAGAACAGGTCCGGGAGAGCGTGGCCACGGGCGTTCTTGACTGGGAGGCGGTGGCAGAGCATCTGCTGGATGATGCCGGTGATGCGGATGTTGCCGAATCGCTCTGGTCCCGGGTCGAGACGGTGGGGCTGCAGGGCAACGTGAACTGGGCCAACCCGGAGCATCCACGCAGTTTCGCCCGCATCAACAATGAGATCGGGCGGGGGCTGCAGATGCTCGGGCTGATCAGCCAGCCCCACGCGCTCGAGGTGGCGTCGCTGGACTACCGCACCATTGCCGACGGCATCTTTGACCAGCGGCGCGTCAGCCTTCCCGACTTCGACACGGACGAGGCGGCGCGCGCGATTGACCAGAGCCGGGCCGACGGCGACCTCGATGAGCGCACGGTGACCCGGTTTGCCATTACCTTCGACCCGAACCAGACCGGTTTCCCGGCCGAGCAGTACGCCGACGATTTCGACGAGGTCATTGCTGCCGCGACCCGATACGGCGGCGCCGTGTTTACCGTGGAAGGGCATGCCGACCCGCTCAAGTATCTTCAGCGCCGACACGATGGCGCCGGCTCCGAGGAGCTGCGCTCCATCCGGCAATCGGCGGACAATCTCAGCCTGGCGCGGGCACGGGAAGTGCGCGAGAGCCTGGTGGCCTATGCGGGCGACGAGGGCGTTGACCTGGACGAGAGCCAGTTCGTGACCGAGGGGCGGGGGCTGGAAGAACCGGCCACGGGGGTGTGCGGTGATCAGCCATGTGCCCCGCAGACCGAGGCGGAGTGGCGCTCGAACATGCGCGTGGTGGTTCGTGCCGTGCGCATGGAAGCGGAGAGCAGCGCCTTCAGCCCGCCGGATGAGTGGTAACGCCCGATAGGCCAACGTGACGCATGGAAGAGCAGAGGAACACACCATGACCAGCAGACACCGCATTCCCGTTCGCCATGGCATCGTGCTGGCGCTTGTCCTCTCACTGGGGCTGTTGTCGTCGGCTGCCAACTCGGACCTGGGCCGGCCGGATGTCCGCATCGGCTGGACAGCCTGGAGCGACGCTGAAGCGGTCTCCAAGCTCACGGCACTGACATTGAGCAGCGTCGGGATGGATGTGGAACTGACCCTGGCGAACATTCAGGCCCAGTACCGCGGGCTGGCCGAGCAGAATCTGGATCTCATGCTCATGTCCTGGCAACCCCACACCCATGCCGCGTATCTCGATCACTACGGCGACAGGCTTGAAGACCTTGGTGTGCTGTACGACGGCACCACGATGGGGCTGGCAGTGCCCGACTACGTGGACAGCTCCATTCAGACCATCGCCGACCTTGCCGACCATCCGGAGCTGTTCGATGGCGTGATCACCGGTATCGATCCGGAGGCGGGCGTCATGGCGGATGCGCGGGAGGCGATGCGTCATTACGGCCTGGACGGCTTCGAACTCTCCGAATCAACGGGCCCGGCCATGGTCCTGGCCCTCGAGCGCGCGTTCGACGCGGAGCAGCCCGTCGTGGTGACGGCCTGGCGCCCCCACAGCAAGTGGGCGGCGTATGACCTCCGCTACCTGGACGACCCTGACGGTGTGTTTGCGGACAGCGAGGCGGTACACGCAATGGCGCGTGCCGGACTGCGCGAGGAGCAACCCCGGGTGGCGGCGTTCATCGAACAGATGGCGTTCGAACTGGACGAGCTGGAGGCGCTGATGGCCGATGCCGAAGAGCAGGGCCACCGCAACGCCATTCGTGACTGGCTCAACGCGAATCAGGAGCGGGTCCACGGCTGGTTCGAGGAGGCCGGGCAGTAGTGCCGGCGAAACAGACGACCAATCAAGAACGCGTGGCAGGGACGGGACTCATGAACACGAACGAGACGAACACCGCAGACGACGACATGAACACGGCGCTGACACCGCCGCCACCGGCACCGGAAGTGCAGCCCGAGGAAGCGGAGAGCAAGGTTCCCCTTCCGGCCGAGCGGCAGACCGAACTGGCCGCCCAGGCCGACGCCTTCGTGCAGGGGGTGATCGAGGCGGAGCCGGAGAGCGAACCGTTCCGGGAGCACGTCCAGCAGGCGCACCAGCTGGGTAACCAGCAGATGCAGGAGGCGGCGCAGGTGTCCAACCGCCTGCTGGAGAAGCCGGTGAAAGCCATGGACCAGGGCGCGTTATCCGGCGACAGCGACGTCTCCCGGTCTCTGCTGGACCTGCGCCGCACGGTGGAGGAGCTGGATCCGTCCCGTCGGGGCGACCTGTTCCAGCCGCGCAAACTGCTCGGTTTCATCCCCTGGGGGAATCGGCTGCACGATTATTTCCGGGAGTACCAGTCCGCACAGTCGCACATCGACGCCATCATCAAGAGTCTCTACGAGGGGCAGGATGAGCTGCGCCGCGACAACGCCGCCATCGACGAAGAGAAGCGCTTTCTCTGGGACGTGATGCAGCGCATCGAGGAGTATGTCTACCTGGCAAGATCCATCGACGAGCGGCTGGAGCAGCGCATCGAGGAGATTGCGCAGCAGAACGAACACAAGGCGCGGGCCGTGCGCGAAGAGATGCTCTTCTACGTGCGCCAGAAGGTCCAGGACCTGCAGCAGCAGCTGGCGGTGGCCGTGCAGGGCTACCTGGCGCTGGACATGATCCGCAAGAACAACCTGGAGCTCATCAAGGGGGTGGACCGGGCGACCAGCGTCACCATCTCGGCCCTGCGTACGGCCACCGTGGTGGCACAGGCGCTGACCAACCAGCGTCTGGTGCTCGAGCAGATCCAGGCCCTGAACGAGACCACCGGCAGCGTGATCGAGGGCACCAGCGAGATCATGCAGAGACAGTCGGCGCAGATCCACGAGCAGGCGGCGGGTAGCACCATCGACATGGAGCAGCTCACCAATGCCTTCAACAACATCTACGCCACCATGGACGACATGGCCGACTTCAAGAGCCGCGCGCTGGACAACATGAAGGAGACCGTCGACTCGCTGGACGGCCAGATCGGCAAGGCGCGGGCGCGTCTTCAGCGTACGGACGAGGCCCGCGCGGACGCCAGCGTCACAACGGAGTAAGCCGCAGGCGCGCTGCGCGGGATGCGGAACGATTCGGGGGGATTGTCATGCGCCATCTCTTGGTGTTCACCGGGCTGATGCTCGGGGGTGTCGGTCTGGTCCATGGAGCGGAAGACCGACGACTGGCCGCAGCCGTCGCGGAGCAGTACCAGCCGTGTGGTGATACCGCAGCGCTGGTGCTGCCATTGGCGCGCTCCGGGCTCGACCTGGTGCCGCTGTATGCCAACGGCTATCAGCTTGAGACCGCGGACGGCAGCCCGTTTGCCGAACAGGATCTGGATGTGCTGCTGCGCGAGCCGGCAGGGCTGCAGTCGCAACTGGAAGCGTATCTGGCCTGTGAGACACCCATCATGCGGCTGACCCAGGCCCAGGCACTTCTGGTCGCGAAAGCCACCGAGGCAAACGCGGGCAGCGCCATGACGGCCTTCTATCAGCACGGGTGGTCTGTTGGTGCCCACGAGCTGCGGGCGGCGAGCGGCGTGGAGGAATTGACCGGGCTCAATCAGGGCACTGTCGCCGTCGGGCCGAACGGGGGCGGGCTGGACCTCCTGGCTGAAGCGACACGAGTGGCCCGGGAGCGTGCCGGCAGTGACTGGGCGCAGTCACCCAGTGTGGTGCTGACCGACGATGCCTCCGGCACCGGCGGCGATACGCCGGAGCAGCGGCTGGCAGAGGATGACCGGCTGACCGCGGCGCTGGTGGCCACGGATGCCCCGGGAGAGCATGCCGTCCTGCTGTCGAGTCAGTCCGCCAGCCGGGCCGTGTCCAGTGTCTACGTCGTTCGCCGGGACTTTCTCGATGCGCATCGGGAGCAGGTGGAAGGGCTGGTCACCGCCCTGTTCAACGCGGAAGAGCAGGTGCGCGAAGACGTCACCACCCAGATCGTTGACTGGAACGCCGTGGCCGGGCACCTGCTGGGCGATTCTGACGCCCATGAGCAGGCCCGTCGCATGTGGAGCGACGTGGAGACGGTGGGCGTCCAGGGCAACGTGGACTGGTCAGGGGATACCGGGCTGCGGTCCTTTCACCGTCTCAACGGCGAGATCGCCGGCGCCCTGCGGGCCATGGGCGTGCTCAGCGCCACGCCGACACTGGCCCTGGCGGACATGTCCTACAGTAATCTGGCCGACGGCGTCTTCGACCAGCGTCGCGCCGAGCTTTCCTCGTTCGATCCGGATGCGGCGCGGACGCTGCTCTCCGAGCAGCGTGACGGGGGCGATATCGATGGCCGGACCATCCTGCGGTTCGAGATCCGGTTTCAGCCCAATCAGGACCAGTTCCCGGCGAGCGAGTACGCCGATGACTTCGCGGACGTCCTGGATGCAGCCCAGCGTTACCGGGGCGCGCTGCTGACCGTCGAGGGGCACGCCGATCCGTCCCTGTACGTGCAGCGCCGCTCCTGGGGGGCATCCGAGGACCTGCTGGCACAGCAGCGGGACAATCTTGCCGAACTCAGCGAGGCGCGCGCCGAATCGGTTCGTCAGTCGGTGCTCGCATTTGCCAGCGAGCACTCGGTTCGCCTGGACTCCAGCCAGTTGATCACCGAGGGGCTGGGCATCAGCGATCCCGCGACCGGACTGTGCGATGACGTGCCTTGCCCGGTGGCGGGCGACGAGCAGGCGGAGAATCGGCGGGTCGTGTTCCGGGTGGTGGAGATCGAGGCGGAGAGTGACGCGTTCACGCCGCCGACCACATGGTGATACGGCCGGCAACTGGTGGGTGGGCCCGGTGATGCAGCCTTTCGAAACCGCGCGTGAACTGGTCGCCGGCCTGGTCGGCGCGGCTGCCGTGCTGATCGCTCACTTCGGCCTGACCTTGCCGCACTGGGGCATTGCCGGCGTGGATCTGGCTCTGGCCGGTGGGGCCGGCGTCGCGCTGTATGTGGGCGTCCGGCTCGCCTGGAGTACCCGCCCCGGGTGGCTGGAGCGCATGCTCGGCGTTGACGTGGGGCTGCGGTTGCCGGGGCGCAGCGACGACCCGGCAGACCTGCAGGCCGCGCTCCGGCACACCGTCGACACGGCGCACGGGCGGGTCAGTGAGCCAATGCAGATGCTGCTGGACCGTATCGATCAGGCTATTCAGTCGGTCCTCGACAGCGATCTGGCCAGCATGGCCGGTCGGCAGGCGCAGTTCACCGTCGCCGCAACAGTCAATCAGTATCTCCCCGACACCCTGGATCGCTACCTGCAACTCCCGGAAGACGTCGCCGTTTCACCCGTCGACCAGGGCGGCCAGACGCCCCACGACATGGTCGTGGAGCAGCTGGACGTGCTGGCCGGTGAGATGGAAGCCATTCTTGCCGACATGCACGCCGGCAAGGTGCGGGAGCTCTCCGCCCATGGCCGTTTTCTGGAAGACCGGTTCAGCCGGGCAGACGACCTGCTCGACTGAATCGTGCCGCTCGGTACCGATCAGCCCGTTGCGGCCCGTTTTCCGGCCAGGGCATTCCGCCACTGCCGAATGCCGAAGGTCCATGGCGGCAGCCGGTCGCTGCGGTCAACCCGGTTGACCAGACCGCCCAGCGCCGGGGTGCTGATGGTCACCGTGTCCCCGATGTGGTGGGTGAACCCCTTGCCCTGGCCGTCGCGGTCCTGACCCGGCGAGAACATGGTGCCCAGGAAGAGCATGAAGCCGTCCGGGTACTGATGGTGGGCGCCGATGGTCTGGCGGACCAGGTCCAGCGGGTCGCGGCTGATCTGGCGCATGTCGCTGCTGTCGTCCAGCACGAAGCCATCATCCGCGCCCTCGATGCGCAGCGAGACCCGCGCTGCCCGCACGGTGTCCAGGGTGAAGCGGTCGTCGAACAGGCGGATGAACGGCCCCAGGGCGCAGGAGGCATTGTTGTCCTTGGCCTTGCCGAGGAGCAGGGCGCTGCGTCCCTCCACGTCGCGCAGGTTGACGTCGTTGCCCAGGGTGGCCCCCCTGGGCCGGCCGGCCGCATCCACCGCCAGCACGATCTCCGGCTCGGGGTTGTTCCACTCCGAAGCCGGGTGCAGTCCGACGCTGGCGCCGAAGCCGACCGCGGATAGAGGCTGCGCCTTGGTGAAGACCTCGGCATCGTGCCCCAGGCCCACCTCCATGTATTGCGACCATGCGCCACGCGCCTGCAGCTCTGTCTTGAGCGCCATGGCCTGTTCGGAGCCCGGGGAGATCTGCGCGAGATCACTCCCGATTAATGTCTGCAGCTCCTCGCGCAGCGTGCCGGCGCGGGCCGCGTCGCCGCCCGCCTGCTCCTCGATGACCCGCTCCATGAGGCTGACTGCGAAAGTCACCCCGCACGCCTTGATGGCCTGCACGTCACACGGGGCCAGCAGGTGGGGTACGGTCTGGGGCTCGGCCAGGGAGTTGGCCAGAACCCGGTCCACCGGCCCCAGGGAGTCACCATCGGCCCCCGCGGCGAACGCCGCGGCGTCGTCCCGGTCCAGCAGGTCGGCCATGCTGGCGCACTGGGCGGTGATGTCGATGACCTGGCCACCGCGGATGACCACCAGCGCCGGCCCCTCGTTCGGGCCCGGGCGCCACACCCGGCCCACCAGCAGCGCCTGCTCGTGGTCCTCCGGGAGCAGTTGTTTGTCGGTGCGCACGTTCATGGCCTCATCCCTCCCGTTGACCGTCCACCAGGCGGGTTACACCCAGTGGATTGCCGTCCCGGACCGGCTCGGGGAGCAGCTCCGCCGGCAGGTTCTGGTAGCACACCGGGCGCAGGAACCGCCGGATGGCGGCGCTGCCCACGGACGTGGTGCGGGCGTCCGACGTTGCCGGGAACGGCCCGCCGTGGACCATGGCGTGGCAGACCTCGACGCCGGTGGGCCAGCCGTTGGCGAGTATCCGCCCGACGGTGCGCTCCAGGACCGGGAGCAGCGTCCGTGCCGCGGCCAGATCGCCATCGTCCATCTGCAGGGTTGCGGTCAGCTGGCCTTCCAGCTGCCCGGCGACCCGTGTCATCTCGTCGACGTCACGGCATTGGACCACCAGGGCGGCGGCGCCGAATACCTCGGCCTGGAGTGAGGCGTCGGCGAGGAAGTCGGCGGCGTCCACCGTGAACAGCGCCGGCTGGCACTGGCAGGTGCCTTCTCCCGCCGGGCCCCGGGCAACTTCGCGCACCTTCGGGTGGTCGGTCAGCGCCGCTACCCCGGCCTGGTAGGCGCCGTGAATGTCGGGCGTGAGCATGGTCTGCGCGGCGGTGGCCTGCAGGGCGTTGCCGCTGGCGGCGAGGAAAGCATCCAGGGACTCGCCCTTGACTCCGAAGAGAAGCCCCGGGTTGGTGCAGAACTGTCCCGCGCCCAGATTCAGTGACCCGACGAAACCGTCTGCGATCGCTGCGCCACGGGCTTGCAGGGCCTCGGGCAGCAGGAACACGGGATTGATGCTGCTCATCTCGGCGTAGACGGGAATGGGCTCAGGGCGCTGCTGGGCGATGGACATCAGGGCCTGGCCGCCGCGCCGGGAGCCGGTGAAGCCCACCGCCTTGATGCGTGGGTCGGCCACCAGCATGGCGCCGATCTCCGCGCCGGTGCCGAACAGCAGCGAGAACACGCCCTGGGGCAGGTTGCACTTGGCGACGGCACGCTGGATGGCCGCACCGACGAGTTCCGAGGTGCCGATGTGGGCGGAGTGTCCCTTGACCACCACCGGGCAGCCGGCGGCCAGGGCCGAGGCGGTGTCGCCACCGGCCACGCTGAACGCCAGCGGGAAGTTGCTGGCACCGAACACGGCCACGGGGCCCAGGGCAATGTGCCGCTGGCGCAGATCGGCACGGGGCAGGGGGTCACGCTCCGGCAGTGCAGGGTCGTGGCGCAGGTCCAGCCATTCGCCGGCGCGCACGACGGCGGCGAACAGGCGCAGTTGGTTGCAGGTGCGGCCGCGTTCGCCCTCCAGGCGTGCACGGGGCAGGCCCGTCTCGGCCATGGCGCGCTCGATCAGCGCATCGCCGATGGCCTCGATCTCGGAGGCGATGGCCTCCAGGAATGACGCGCGGCTCTCCAGGCCGGTTTCGCGGAAGTGGTCGAAGGCCTCCAGGGCGAGCTGGCACGCCTGGTCGACCTCGGCGCCCCCGCCGCCGTGGTATGTCGGCTCGAGGGCTTCGCCGGTGGACGGGTTGACCGCGCGGATTTCATCCCGGTCACCGCTCCTGGTCTCCTGGCCAATGATGAGAACGCCTTTCGGTTGCATGGGATCTCCTCCTGATGGTGAGCATCACCCATCATGGGAAATTCCGGACCTTAGTTCAAACTTTTTACTTACTGCACGGCAACATGAACGCCTGTGCTCTCGCCCCCTAGCAGGATGCGGCCCCGGGCGGGCAGCGCTACATCAGGCTGTCGGGGCCGTGGATGGCGCTGGCCAGAACCTCGGCGGCGGCGCCCCGGGCGGAGACAAAGGTGGAGTCGCGGATCACCCGGATGGGGACCTGCCGCGTGGTACCGAGCAGGCGGTTCTGGTTGGCCTGGAAGTGCTCCAGCGCCGGCGCCAGCAGTGGGTCGCCAAGCTGGATGAGAGACCCCCCGAGGACGATCTCGGAGGGGTTCCGGCTGTGGTGCAGGTTGAGCAGCAGCGTTCCCAGCGCCTCGCCGGCCCGCTGCAGGGTGACCTGGACATCCGGGTCACCGAGGCGGGGGCGCAAGGCGTCGACCAGGTCCTCGTCTTCGGTGACGCCCAGGGCGGCGCGAATGGACCAGCCGCTGACCAGCGTCTCGGCGCAACCGCGGTTGCCGCAGCGGCAATAGAGCCCCCCGGGCTGCAGGACGGTATGGCCGATCTCCCCCGCCAGCCCCTGACTGCCCCGCGAGATCAGCGGCAGGTAGTCGCCCTCGACCGTGCCGCTGCCGATGCCGGTGCCGGCGCTCACGTAGACCAGCGAGTCGGTGGTCTTGTCGGTGCGGAAGTAGAATTCGCCAAACGCCGCGGACTTGGCCTCGTTGTCCATCAGCCAGATCCCGTCCACGTCGGGTAGCTGCGGGCGCAGGAGATCCAGAAAGCGGATGTCGCGCCAGCCCAGGTTGGGGGCAAGGCGGAGGATGGATTTCCCCGGCTCGATGGGGCCGGGGAGTGCGACGCCGATGCCGAGGCAATGGCGAGCGCTGATGTCCGGCGACGCCAGTAGCTCCCGGAGTAGCTCGGCCAGTCGCGCGGCCGTTTGCTCGGGCGTCGTTGGGGCCAGGTAGGCATCGTGAGATGCCAGGATCTGTCCGGTCAGGCTGCAGGCCACCAGCCGCAGGCCGTGCACTCCCACCTCGGCGCCAACCAGGACGTGGTGCTGTTCGTCCAGATACAGCGAGCGTCCCGGGCGGCCTCCGCTGCTCTTCTGCAGGTCGCCTTCCCGCAGCCAGCCCTGATCAAGCAGGGACTGGACGCCGGACCCGACCGTGGGCTTGGTCGGCCGGGCCTGGTGAGCGATGTCCGCGCGGGTCAGCCCCGGTGAGCGGCGGATGAGCTCGAGGATGGCACTGCGGTTGAGCCGCTTGAGAAAGTGAAGGTCCCCGGCCCTGTGCTGCGGGTAGTTGGTGGACATAGGTGGATAGGGTCCTTGTGGTCAGCGCCTGCGATGGGACGACTTTCCCGGCGGCTCGGGCGGCGGTCAAGCGGCGCGTATCGGGCTGCTTGGACCGGCGTCTGAGGCCCGCGTTGGCCGGTGGTCTCCGTAACCCGTCTTGGTAATCACACTGAACGAATGCGCGGCGCGTCCGGTTCCGTTTGCCGGTTGCCGGTGCGTCAGGGCCGGTGCCCGAACCCGGGTTGCCTTGTCGCAATATGCCGTGCTAATGCTAGAAAAAGCCATTATACGGAAGCCCAATGCAGGCGCCTACGTTTGCTGGCAAGGGTTCGGTGAATGGTCTACGGTTAGTAAAAAGATTAAACAAACAAGGGAAGCAGGAATGAGCGACAACGCGGCGCGGTATCCCAGTCTCGATCAGTGTGTGGTGTTCATTACCGGCGGCGGTAGTGGAATCGGAGCGGAGATGACGCGCGCCTTTCATCGCCAGGGAGCGCAGGTCGCCTTTGTCGACATCGACGATGCCGCCAGTCGGCGAGTGGTCGAGGAGTTGCGGGCGGAGACCGGCCGCGCGCCGCACTACCACTACTGCGACATCCGTGATGTGGCCGCGCTGCAGGAAGTGATTGCCGAGGTCGGCACCAACCTGGGTCCCGTTCAGGTGCTCCTGAACAACGCTGCCTCGGATGACCGGCACTCCTGGCAGGAGGTGGACGTCGCCTACTGGGACGAGCGCATGGCGCGCAACCTGCGGCCGAGTTTCTTCGCTGCCCAGGCCGCCGCCCACCAGATGATCGATGCGGGTGGCGGTTCCATCATCAACTTTGGCTCGATCAGTGTGCAGACCGCCATTGGTGACCTCACCGCTTACGCGACCGCCAAGGCCGGCACCCATGGTCTCACGCGAAGCCTGGCCCGCGATCTCGGGGCTCACAACATTCGCGTCAACACGCTGGTCCCCGGTGCCATTCTCACCGAACGCCAGCTGAACAAGTGGATTGGCCCCGAGGAAGAGGCCGAGATCCGCGCCCACCAATGCCTGAAGACGCGGCTGGAACCAAGGCATATCGCCCCCGTTGCGCTCTTTCTCGCGAGCGAGGAGAGCTTTGCCATCTCGGGTCAGGAACTGCCCGTGAATGGCGGTTGGGGCTGACGTCGAAAAACCGGGCATCAAGCCCGGATAAAGAACGGTTGCGGTACGTCCGCGCCGCATAATACGGAGGAGAACGAGATGATGACATCCGAGGAACGCAGGGAAACCTGGCGCAACTACCGAGGCTGTGTCGCGGCAGTGGCGACCGCCGTGGCGTTGGCTCCCGCCGCGGCGATCGCAAGTGACGACGCCGAAACCACCGTGCGGTTGGTGCGGGTCGAGACGAGTGACGCCGAGGAGGCGTACGACGAGGAAGTCGTGGCGGCCTACGAGGCCGAGAATCCGGACGTCAACGTCGAGATCGAGTACATCGCCAACGAGGCCTACAAGACCCGCCTGCCGACACTGCTTCAGTCCAGCCAGCGTCCCGACATCTTCTACAGCTGGGGCGGCGAAGGGCTGCGCGATCAGGTGGATGCCGGATTCGTCCGGGATATCTCCGACGAGATGCGTGATGGCTGGAAGGACCTCTATCCCGAGGGCGCGGTGCGTGCCTTCACCCTGGACGACCGCATCTACGGGGCGCCGCTCTATGCCACCGTGGTCGGCTTCTGGGCCAACACGGCCCTCACCGAGGAGGCGGGGGTCGATATTGAAGCGGTGGAGACCTGGGAGGAGTTCGAGGACGCCGTCGTGGCGCTGCGGGAAGCGGGGATCACGCCGGCGGTGGTCGGCGGCCAGGACGGTTGGCCCATGCACTTCTACTGGGGCTATCTGGCCACCCGACTGGCCGGTGGCCACGGCATCGAGGCGGCCCAGGAGGGTGCTGACGGTGGTTTCGCCGGTCCGTCGTTCGTGCGTGCCGCAGAAATGCTCCAGGAGTTCGTCGAGCTGGACCCGTTCCAGTCCGGTTTCATGTCGAGTAGTTACGAGCGCGCCAGCGCCATGTTCGGAGACCAGGAGGCGGCGCTGCACCTGATGGGGGACTGGGACTACATTCCCCACCAGGAACGCTCCGAGACCGGTGAAGGGGTGCCGGACGAGGACCTGGAGTTCCTGCAGTTCCCCGCCGTGACCGACGGCGAGGGGAATGAGCATACCTTTGGCGGCATCAATGGCTTTGCCGTCACCCGCGATGCCCCCGACGAGGCCGTGGACTTCCTGCGCTTCATGCTCAACGAGGAGAACCAGCGCAAGGCTGCACGGACGGGGATCTTCGTGCCAGTGGCCGAGGGCTCGGAGGAAGACCTGGAGACGCCCTACGCGCGGCGTGTCGCCCAGCTCCTCGACGAGTCCGAGCACCACCAGGTGTTCCTGGACCAGGCACTGGGGGATTCGGTGGGCGCCACGGTGAACGACATCAGTGGTGATCTGGCGCAAGGGGTCATCACCCCGGAAGAGGCGGCTGACCAGATCGAGGAGGCGTGGCAGTTCCGGTAACGCCGCGTGCTGTCGTGGGGCGCGGGCTGTGGGGCCGCGCCCCCCAATGCCTCGATTCGGAATGAGATGCTGCCATGACCACCACGACTGAAACCCGTGCGCAGCGGCGGCCGGGCGTCGCCCGGATCAATGCCACCGCGATGAACGGCCGGCTCAGCGCGATCCTGCTCCTGTTGCCGCCGGCCCTGATCCTGTTCTCGCTGTTCGTCGTTCTGCCGATGATCGACGCGAGCTACTACAGCTTTTTCTCCTGGAACGGCTACGGCAGGCCCACCGACTTCGTGGGCAGCGAGAACTACCAGCGCCTGCTGGACCACTCGGTGTTCCACACGGCGCTATGGAACACCACGCAGCTGGTTCTGGTGTCGCTGTTCATCCAGATGCCACTGGCGCTCTGGCTGGCGCTGATGGTGTACCGCAAGACGCCGACCAATACCTTCTTCCGGCTGGTGTTCTTTCTCCCGTTCATCCTTGCGGAGGTGGCTGCCGGCCTGATCTGGAGCTTCGTCTTCGACGGTGACTACGGGATCACCGCGTCGCTGCTCGATGCCCTGGGCATGGATCCGGTCTACGTGCTCGCGGACCACACCTGGGCCTTTCCGGCCATCATGACGGTGATCGTGTGGAAGTTCTTCGGGTTCCACATGATGATCTACATCGCTGCGCTCCAGAGCGTTCCCCAGGACATGATCGACGCCGCCCGGCTCGCCGGCGCCAAGCCCCGGCAGGTGGCGTTGTTCGTGCAGATCCCCATGATCAAGCACGCCCTGGTGGTGAGTGGCTTCTTCGCCATCATCGGCTCGCTGCAGATCTTCGACATCATCATTCCGATGACCAACGGCGGACCGTCCCATTCGACCCACACCGTGGTCACCTATCTCTACACCTTCGGCCTGACGCGGCTGAACATGGGCTACGGCAGCGCTGCCGCCGTGGTGCTGTTCTTCCTCGCGCTGGCGGTGGCGCTGTTGTACCAACGCGGTACGTCGCAGGAGGGCCGGACATGACGACGGCAATGACTCGCAACGTCCTGCGCGTGGTCACCCTGACCCTGGTGGCGAGCCTGGTCATCGGGCCGCTGCTGGCATCGTTCTTCGGCGGCTTCAAGAGCACCGCGGAGCTGCGCACCAACCCGTTGTGGTTTCCGGAGAGCTGGAATCCGGAGCACTACATCGAGATCGCGATGGACGGGGCCTTCTGGCGGTACCTGGGCAACTCCTTTTTCATCGCCTCCATGACGGTGTTCCTGACCCTGGTGGTGGGTGCGGCGGCGGCGTATGTGTTCTCGCACATGCGCTTCTTCGGCTCGAAGATGATGCTCTCCTACCTGCTGCTGGGGCTGATGTTCCCGTTTGCGGCGTCGATCCTGCCGCTGTTCATCAAGGTGCGGGACCTGGGGCTGCTGGATACCTACTGGGCGGTGATCCTGCCGCAGACCGCCTTCGGGCTGTCCCTGGCGATCCTGCTGTTCAAGGCGTTCTTCGACCAGATGCCGCGCGAACTCTTCGAGGCCGCGTGCATCGAGGGGTGCAGCTACCTCCGTTTCTTCTGGTCGTTCACGTTGCCCCTGTCCACACCGATTCTGGCCACGGTGGGCGTGTTCGTCTTCGTGCAGAGCTGGAACAACTTCCTGCTGCCGCTGGTGGTGCTCAATGACCGCGCACTCTACACCTGGCCGCTGGGGATGATGCAGTTCCAGGGCGAGTATCTCACCGAGTGGAACATGATTCTGGCGTTCGTAACGCTCTCCATCACGCCGGCGGTGATCTTCTTCCTGGCGGCGCAGAAATACATCGTGGCCGGCCTGACCGGCGGATCCGTGAAGGGCTGAGGAGAAAGACTGATGACGGAGACCATTCGCAACCCGATCCTGCCCGGTTTCAACCCGGACCCATCGATCTGCCGGGTCGGGTCGGACTACTACATCGCCACCTCCACCTTCGAGTGGTACCCGGGGGTGCAGATTCACCATTCGCGGGACCTGGCCAACTGGCAGCTGGCCGCTCGCCCGCTGGAGCGCGCGTCGCAGCTCGACATGCGGGGCAATCCTGACTCCTGCGGCATCTGGGCGCCCTGCCTGTCCCATGCCGACGGGGTGTTCTGGCTGATCTACACCGACATGAAACGCTACGAGGGCAACTTCAAGGACGGCCACAACTACCTGGTGACGGCACCGGCCATCGAGGGCCCCTGGAGTGACCCGGTCTACCTGAACTCCAGCGGCTTCGACCCGTCGCTGTTCCACGATACCGACGGCCGCAAGTGGCTGGTCAACCTGCGCTGGGACTACCGGCCGCGCGCCGGCCAGGATCGTTTCGGCGGCATTCTCCTGCAGGAGTACGACCCGGCGGAGAAGCGCCTGATCGGGCCGGACCGCATCATCTTCACCGGCACGGCGATGAAGCTGACCGAGGGGCCGCACCTGTACCGGCGCGACGGCTGGTACCACCTGCTGGTGGCGGAAGGGGGTACCAGCTACGACCACGCCGTCACCATGGCCCGCTCGCGGTCGATCACCGGCCCCTACGAAGTGCACCCGGACAACCCGGTGCTGACATCCCGGTACGCTCCGGACAACCCGCTGCAGCGCGCCGGCCACGCTGATCTGGTGGAAACGCCGTCGGGGCAGACGTGGATGGTGCACCTCTGCGGCCGGCCGTTGCCGGGGACCTGGCGCTCGCCCCTGGGGCGGGAGACGGCCCTGCAGCCGGTGGAGTGGTGCGACGACGGCTGGCTGCGCCTGGCCCACGGCGGCAATACCCCCGCCCTGGACGTGCCCATGCCGGACGTGACCCCGCAGGCACTGCCCGAGGAGGAGGTCTTCCGATTCGAAGAAGAGCTGCTGCCGGCGGCCTTCCAGTGGCTGCGCACGCCGGAGCGGGAGCGGATCTTCTCCCTGACCGAGCGCCCCGGGTACCTGCGCGTGTTCGGGCGCGAGTCGCCGGGCTCCTGGTTCGAGCAGGGGCTGGTGGCGCGCCGGCAGGACAGCACCGCCTGCAGCGCCGAGACCGAAATCACCTTCGAGCCGGACGACCTGCAGCAGTTCGCCGGGCTGATCGCCTACTACAACCGGTTCAAGTTCCACTACCTGGCGGTGACCCGGGGCGACAGCGGCGACAAGGTGCTGGTGGTCATCAGCTGCAACGACGACTGGCCGAACGGCTACCTGGACATTACCGATGCGGACGGGGTGGTACTGGAGCCGGACAGTCCGGTACGCCTCGGTGTGGATATTCACGAGCAGGCGCTGCGGTTCCGCTACCAGGGGAGCGACGGGGCGTGGATCCCGATCGGGCCGACGCTGGACGTCAGCCTGCTGTCGGATGAAGGCAATGGCCGTGCGCACGGCTATTTCACCGGCAACTTCCTCGGCATGGCCGCCCACGACATCAGTGGCCGCGGAACGCCGGCGGATTTCGCCTGGTTCCGCTACCGCCGCACGCCATGACGAGCAGGGTTCAAGGGATCCGCACCACCACCATTCAGTGGCCTGACCAGTGAGAGCATAGTATGGCTGAAGTCAATCTGCGCGACATCGAGAAGACATTCCGCGACAACCTCACCGTGATCCCGGATCTCAACCTGCGAGTGCGGGAGGGGTCATTCACTGTCCTGGTCGGGCCGTCCGGCTGCGGCAAGTCCACCTTGCTGCGGATGATCGCGGGGCTCGAGCCGGTCACCCAGGGCTCCATCGAGATCGGGGGCCGCGACGTCACCGACGTGGAGCCCAGCAACCGCGATATCGCCATGGTGTTCCAGTCCTACGCGCTGTTTCCGCACATGACCGTGGCGCGCAACATCGACTTCGGGCTGCGCCTGGCGAAGACGCCCGCGGCGGAGCGTGAGGCGAAGCTGATGGAGGCGGCCCGGCTGCTGAACCTGGAGGACCTGCTTGACCGCAAGCCCGCCGAGCTCTCCGGCGGTCAGCGCCAACGGGTGGCGATCGGGCGGGCGATCGTGCACAACCCCGGGGTGTTCCTGTTCGATGAGCCGTTGTCCAACCTCGACGCGGCCCTGCGGACCAAGACACGGGTGGAGCTGGCGGAGCTCCACCACCGGCTCGACGCCACCATGATCTACGTCACCCACGACCAGATCGAGGCGATGACCCTGGCCGACTGCATCGTCGTGATGAATGCCGGGCGTATCGAGCAGGTCGGCTCGCCCATGACGCTCTACAAGCGCCCCGAGACGCGGTTCGTTGCCAGCTTCATCGGCTCGCCGCGCATGAACCTGCTCGACGGGCCGGTGGCCGAGGCTTACGGGGCCACCACCATCGGCATCCGCCCGGAGCACCTCGACGTGGACCGTGAGCGCGGCGAGTGGGAAGGGCGGGTCCGGGTGGTGGAGAACCTGGGCGCCGATACCTTCGCCTATGTCGAAAGCGAGCAGCTGGGGTCGCTGACGGTGCGCCTGGAAGGCGATTCCACCGCGCGCAGCGGCGAGACGCTCTACCTGACGCCGCGGCACGAGGCGCTGCACGCCTTCGACCGGGAGGGACGGCGGCTCCCCGAGGACACCTGGCGGCCGGACGTGGCGAGCGCCGGGTCCGCGTGACCATCGCGTAGCGGGTATACGCCATGGCGATCATTCTCGACAACGGTCAACTGCGCCTTACGGTGGACCCCTCCGCCGGCGGCAGCGTCTCGCGGTTTGACGCCTTGACCCGCAGCGGACCGGTGCCGTTGATGCGACCGTCCTCCCCGGGCGAGCGGGACCCGATGCGCCTCGCCCTGTTTCCCCTTGTCCCGTGGTCCAACCGGATCGCCGGGGGCGAGGTGCCGTGGCGCGGCCGGCGCTATGGTCTGGCCGCCAACCGCCCCGGCGAGCCCCTGCCAATCCACGGCGACGGCTGGCAGCAGCCCTGGTGGGTCAGTGGCCAGGAGGCGGACTGGCTGCGCCTCACCCTGCGCTCCCGGGAACAGCCACCCTTCGATTACCAGGCGGAGCTGATCTACCGCCTCGCCGGCACGAGCCTGGTGGTGGATCTGGCGGTGACCCACAAGGGTGCCGGGAGCGCGCCCTACGGGCTGGGGCTGCATCCCTGGTTTCCGCGCAGCGCCGATGTGCGCCTGGAAGCGCCTGCAGACGGGGTCTGGGACGTGGACGCTGACCAGCTGCCCAGCGGCTGGCGCGCCCTGGGCGCTGACGACCCCTGGGACTTCCGGCGACCGGCGCCGCTGCCGCGGGACAGGATCGACAACCTCTTCACCGGCTGGGACGGGCGTGCGCGGCTGCACTGGCCGGCACGCGGGGTCGCGCTGGAGGTCACGGCCGATGTCTCGCACTACCTGGTCTTCTCGCCCGGCCAGGACGCCGACGTCTTCTGTTTCGAGCCCGTCAGCCATGTGGTGAATGCCCACCACCTGGGCGCGCCCGAACACGGGCTGGTGGAGCTCCATACCGGCGAGCGCTATGCGAGTCGCTACTGCTTTTCATGGGTGGCCGGTGGAGATTCGGGAGCAAGGAATGCACCGGTGGCCTGACCACAGAGCGGCGAGCGGCTCCACACGGTGCCGCTACGCCGCCGTCAACGAGAGGGGATTGAACCATGCCACTGACACGTCGCCGTTTCCTGCAGGCCGGCGCCGCCCTGGCGGGGCTGGCTCAGCTCAAGAACGTGGCCATCGTGCACGCGCTCGAGCGAACCGGCCTGAAAGACGCCTTCCGCGGTGATTTCCTGATCGGGACCGCCATCAGCAACCGCACGCTGGAGACCGGGGATCGGGAGCTGCTCGATCTCATTGGCGGGGAGTTCAATGCCATCACCGCCGAGAACTGCATGAAGTCCGGCCAGATCCAGCCCGCTCAGGGCCAGTGGGAGTGGTCGCTGGCGGACCGGTTTATCGACTTCGGCCGCGAGCATGACATGACCGTGGTGGGGCATGCCCTGGTGTGGCACTCCCAGACGCCGGACGACCTGTTTGTCACCGGGGACGGCAGCACCGTGTCCCGCGACACGCTCAAGGAGCGCATGGACACCCACATCACCACCCTGATGGAGCGCTACCGCGGTGCCGTGGACATCTGGGACGTGGTCAACGAGGCCATCGACGAGGACCGCGGCTGGCGCCGCAGCCCGTGGTACGAGATTTTCGGCGACGCGAGCTACATGGAGCGCGCCTTCCACCTGGCGCACGAAATCGACCCCTCGGCGCAGCTGCTCTACAACGACTACAACATGCACGACCCCGGCAAGCGCCGCTTCCTGGTCGATGTGCTGCAGGACTACCGGCGCCGCAACGTGCCCATTCACGGTGTCGGCCTCCAGGGCCACGTGGGCCTGGATTTCCCCGACCTGGCGGAGTTCGAGCGCAGCATCGAGGCGTATGCCGCGGAGGGCATGCGGATCCACATCACCGAGGTGGACGTCGACGTGCTCCCGGTTGCCTGGGACCACACCGGCGCCGATATCGACACCGATTTCGACTACGCCGATGAATACGACCCCTACGTCGACGGCCTGCCGCAGGACGTCCAGGAGCAGCTCACCGCGCGCTACGTGGAACTCTTCGAACTCCTCCTCCGGCATCGCGACACGATCGACCGGGTGACCACTTGGGGCACCTACGACGGCGAGTCCTGGAAGAACGACTTCCCGGTGGAAGGGCGCACCAACTATCCGCTGCTGTTCGATCGTGACCGCGAGCCCAAGCCGGCCTACGACGCGCTCAAGGTGCTCGGCAATGAAGTCGGCCATATCACGCGATGACAGCGAAGGTTTCACCCTTTTCAAGGAGTGCTCGTGATGCAGGGACGTACAGTCATGGGTCGTTCGCTTTATATCTTCGTGATCTGTTGTATCGCTGCCCTCGGCGGCTTTCTGTTCGGCTTCGACAGCGGTGTGATCAATGGCACCGTCGATGGCCTGCAAACCGCCTTTGACTCCGATGCCGCGGGAACCGGCTTCAATGTCGCCTCGATGCTGCTGGGCTGCGCGGTAGGCGCCTTCTTCGCCGGGCGCCTGGCGGACCGTTTCGGCCGCCGCACGCTCCTGATCGTGGCGGCGATCTTCTTTCTGATCAGCGCCTGGGGCTCGGGTATCGCCACCGGTTCCCTGGAGTTCGTCGTCTATCGGATCCTGGGTGGCATGGCCGTGGGGGCCGCCAGCGTGATGACGCCGGCCTACATCAGTGAGGTGGCGCCGGCCGCCTATCGTGGCCGACTCGCCACCACCCAGCAGGTGGCGATCATTTCGGGGCTGTTCATGGCCTTTGTCAGCAACTACGTGCTGGCCCACCTGTCAGGCTCGGCGGTCAACGAACTGTGGCTGGGGTTTGCCACCTGGCGCTGGATGTTCTGGGTCGAACTGCTGCCGGCTGCGGTGTTCCTGGTGGCCCTGTTATTCATCCCCGAAAGCCCGCGCTACCTGATCTGCGTCGGCCGGGAGGGGGAAGCGAGGCGCGTGCTGGGCCTGGTGATGCCGGAACGTGACGTCGGTGCCAAGCTCGATGAGATCAACGCCACCCTGGCCCGGGACCGCCCGCCGAGGCTGCGCGACGTCATCAATCAGGCCACCGGCAGGGTGCACGGTATCGTCTGGGTCGGTATCGGCCTGGCGGTCTTCCAGCAGCTGGTGGGCATCAACGTGGTGTTCTACTACGGCGCGGTGCTGTGGCAGTCGGTGGGCTTCTCCGAGGGGGATGCGCTGCTGATCAACGTCATCTCGGGGGCGGTCAGTATCGCTGCCTGCCTGGTTACCATTGCCTTGATCGACAAGGTCGGACGCCGACCGTTGTTGTGGGCGGGGTCAGCGGGCATGGCCATGACGCTGGTCTGTATGGCCTACGCCTTCTCCACGGCCACCATGGTTGATGGCAGCCTGCAGCTCGGCGACGGCATGGGCGTGTTTGCGCTCCTGTCGGCCAATGCCTATGTCTTCTTCTTCAATGCCTCCTGGGGCCCGGTGATGTGGGTAATGCTCGGCGAGATGTTCCCCAACCAGATGCGAGGTTCCGGTCTGGCCGTGGCGGGCTTGTTCCAATGGCTGGCCAACTTCGGCATCACCATGACGTTTCCCATCATGCTCGCCTCGATCGGCCTGGCGGGGGCCTATGGCTTCTACGCGTTCTGTGCCGTGGTATCGGTGCTCTTCGTGCTGCGCTTCGTCAAGGAGACGCGCGGCAAGGAGCTCGAGGAGATGGCTTATGGATGACGTTACCGCCCCATGTCGCGCGTCACTGTCCGTACAACCAAAGCCGATCAGGCCGGGATTGCCGGCCTGTACAAGGAGCGGAACATGACCCACCGCAAGATCACCCCCGATCAGCTGCGCTCGCGGGACTGGTTCGACAACCCTGAGCATCCCGGCACCACGGCGCTGTGCATCGAGCGCTACATGAACTACGGCGTCACGCTGGAGGAGCTCACCAGCGGCCGGCCGATCATCGGCATCTGCCAGTCCGGCTCGGATCTGACGCCGTGCAACCGCCACCACCTGGAGCTGGCGCAGCGGGTCAGGGATGGCATCCGCGCCGCCGGCGGGGTGCCCTTCGAGTTCCCGTTGCACCCGATTCACGAAAACGCCCGGCGGCCCACCGCTGCCCTCGACCGCAACCTGGCCTACCTGGGGCTGGTGGAGGTGCTGCACGGGTATCCGCTGGACGGCGTGGTGCTCACCACCGGTTGTGACAAGACCACGCCTGCCTGCCTGATGGCCGCGGCGACCATAAATATCCCGGCCATCGTGCTCTCCGGCGGACCCATGCTCAACGGCTGGCGCGGCAACGAGCGGGTCGGATCCGGCACCATCATCTGGGAGCTGCGCAAGCGCCTTGCCGCCGGTGACATCGACTACGCCGAGTTCCTCGCCCGCGCCACCGACTCCGCCCCGTCGGTGGGGCACTGCAATCCCATGGGCACCGCCTCGACCATGAATTCCCTGGCGGAGGCTCTGGGGATGAGCCTGCCGGGTTCGGCGATGATTCCGGCGCCGTACAAGGAGCGCTCCATGGTCGCCTACCAGACCGGCGAACGGGTCGTGGAGATGGTCTGGCAGGATCTGCGTCCGGCGGACATCCTCACCCGCGAGGCGTTCGAGAACGCCATCGTTGCCTGCTCGGCCCTGGGCGGGTCGACCAACGCGCCCATCCATATCAACGCCATCGCTCGCCATGCCGGGGTCGAGGTGACCAACGACGACTGGCAGCGCCTCGGCCACACGGTCCCGCTCCTGGCCAACGTGATGCCGGCGGGGGCGTACCTCTCCGAGGAGTTCCACCGCGCCGGCGGCGTGCCCGCCGTACTGCACGAGCTTCTCCAGGCCGGCCGGCTCCACGGTACGGCCAACACGGTCAACGGCCGCACGCTGGAGGCCAACATCGACGGGTGCGAAACGCGCGATCCCGACGTGATTCGCCGCTACCACAATCCGCTGGTGCAGCACGCCGGGTTCCTCAACGTCCGCGGGAACCTGTTCGACTCCGCGCTGATGAAAACCAGTGTCATCTCCGCCGATTTCCGGCAACGGTTTCTCAGTGACCCCGGGGATCCGGACGCCTTCGAGGGGCGGGTGGCGGTGTTCGACGGCGCCGAGGACTACCACGCCCGCATCGACGACCCCGCCCTGGAGATCGACGAGACCACGGTTCTGGTCATACGGGGGGCCGGGCCGGTGGGTCATCCCGGTGGTGCCGAGGTGGTCAACATGCAGCCGCCCGAGGCCCTGATCAAGCGCGGCATTGAATCCCTTCCGTGCATGGGCGACGGTCGCCAGTCCGGCACCTCCGGCTCCCCGTCGATCCTCAATGCCGCGCCCGAGGCCGCCACCGGCGGAGGATTGGCGCTGCTCGAGACCGGTGACTGGCTGCGCGTGGACCTTGCCAAGGGCGAAGTCCGGGTGCTGGTGGACGACGCCGAGCTGGCGGCGCGCCGCCAGCGTCTGGAGGCGCAGGGCGGTTACTCCTATCCGGATCACCAGACCCCCTGGCAGGAGATCCAGCGGGATCTGGTGGAGCCGCTGGATCGGGGCATGACCCTGGAGGCGGCCACCGGGTACCGCGATGTGGCGCGGCGCAGCCCACCGCGGGACAACCACTGAGGCCGACCAGGGCCCGGGATACTGTAAGAGGCGTCTCCTATGAACGATAACGCGATGGACGTGGCGGCTGACTTGCGCATGAGCCTGGGCGAGTGCCCGGTCTGGTCGGTGGAGCGCCAGACGCTGTACTGGGTGGATATCAACAACGGCCACATCTACGCCTGGCGGCCGGATTGCGGTGACGTGCCCCACCGCTTCACGCTGGATGAAAAGGTGGGGTGCATTGCCCTGTGCGACGGGGGGCTGGTGGCTGCAACCGCCTCGGGAATCCTGCGGCTTCGTCTTCCGCCGTCCGGAGAGCCGGAACGGCTGGTGGCCAACCCCGAATGGCTGGGTAACGCCGGCAACCGGTTCAATGATGGCCGCTGTGACGCCGCCGGGCGGTTCTGGGCCGGCACCATTGCCTTTGACGAGGCGAGTCCGGTCGCATCCCTCTACTGCCTCGAGCAGGGGCGCCTGACCAGCCACCGGTCGAAGATCAGCATCTCCAACGGCCTGGCGTTCAGCCCCGATTGGCGTTGGCTCTACCACACCGACTCGGTGAGTCGGAGAATCCTGCGCTACCCCTTCGACGTGGACAGCGGCGCCACCGGTATTGCTGAAACGTGGGTCGACCTGGATGCCCTGGAGCTGCCGGGCGTTCCGGATGGGGCCGCCGTGGATTGCGATGGCTATTACTGGGCAGCGTTGTACGGAGGGGGGCAGGTGGTGCGCTTCTCGCCGGAGGGAAACCTGGTGGCCAGCTACGGGGTTCCCTGTCCGCACCCCACCATGGTGGCCTTCGGTGGCCCCGAACTGCAGACGCTCTATGTGACCACCGCGACTCAGCACCTGGACGCCGAGGCACTGCGGCGCTGGCCACGGGCAGGCAACCTGCTGCGCATGCCCGCGCCGACGGCCGGCCTTCCGGAGCCGGGCTTCGCCGGGTGAGCCCGGCCTGCATGGCGGCCCAAGGGGGTTGGTGACATTCAGGGATGCGTCCGTGTCCATGAGGTGTATCATGGGAGGAAGTCGAACAACGTTGCAGGTGCATCCCGTGAGCCATTACGCCGTTTCTGAACGTGATCCGCGACTCGGTCTCGGTCTTCTGTCGGTGGTTACCGGTGTGGTGCTGGTGCTGAACCCGCCCATGATCCCGGAGTTCAGCGCCACGTCCGTGAGCACCCTGCAGCCCACCACGACGCAGCACGTGATGGAATGGCGCCCGCAGGGGCCTCCGCCCTGGGGTGATGTTGACCAGTTCACCCCGGAGGAGGTGGACGAGGCGCCAGCGGCGGTCGCTGCCGGCAGTGCCGAGCGCACCAGTGGCAGCGAGGCGCGCGCACGTCCCGAACGGTGAATGCCGCCCGCTGCGGGTCAGCGGGTGTTCGTCCGGTGGTGTACTGCGCCAACCGGTCCCGGGTTGGGCGCCGTTGAGTCTGGATGACGCGACGTCAGGCAGGGCCGCCACATGTCACACTCGCACGCTTCCCAGCGGTTTTCCCGGGCTCTTCTGGTCCTGGGCCTTGGCCTGGTTGTTACCGCAACAGGCTGCATCAGCGATGGCGGGAGTCACTCGGACGTCGGGGACGTCGGCACCGGAGGCGACGGCCCGCCGGCTGCGGACCACTGTGACGAGGGAGCGATCGACGGCCGGCTGTTGACCGCGGATCCCTTCGATTACCAGGACGTTGTGGACGAATTGGGCCCGGGGGACTGCCTGCAGCTGGAAGCGGGTGTGTACGTTAACGGCCTGAATCTCAACGACCTTCACGGTGAGGCGGGCGCGCCGATTGTCATCGAGGGCCCCACTGATGGCGATGCGGTGTTCGAGGCCCGCAGCGGCAGCAACACCGTCAGCCTGCGGCGCGTGTCACACCTGACCCTGCGCAACGTCGAACTGGACGGCATGAGCACCAACGCGGCCGGCGTCGTGCTGGAGCGCAACCCGGACCGGTCGGAACCGAGCCACCACGTCACCCTGGAGGGGCTGGTCATCCGCAACCACGACCAGTCCCAGGGCATGACCGGCATCACCACCCGCGAGGCGGCGTGGGGATGGGTGATTCGCAACAACATCATCGAGGCGACGGGCACCGGGCTTTACCTTGGCCGGCCGGATGGCACCGCGCCCTTCGTCGACGGGCTCGTGGAGCACAACCTCGTCCGGGATACTGTCGGCTACAACATGCAGATCAAGCATCAGGAGCCCTGGGCGGACGAAGGCATTCCCGACATTCCGGAAACCGGCGCCCGGACGGTCATTCGCTACAACGTCTTCAGCAAGGCAACAGGCGGGGCGGAGGGGGGAAGTGCGCGCCCCAACGTCCTGCTGGGTCACTTCCCGCCGGAGGGGCCGGGTTCCGACCACCACTACCTCGTGTACGGGAATCTGTTCTACGGCAACCCGACCGATGAATCCCTGTTGCAGTCCGACAGCAGCCTTGCGGTGTTCTCCAACCTGTTCTATAACGCTGACGGGCCGGCGGTTCGCATTCGTAAGCACAATGCCCGGCCGCGCAACGTGGCCTTCATGGGCAACACCGTGGTCTCGAAGGAGACGGCGCTGCAGCTAAGTAATGCGGATGCGGCCTACAGCCAGACCGTGGGCGGCAATCTCATCTTCGCCGGCCGCGCGTACGCGCCCGACACCGATCCGGAGAGTGGCACCGACGAGACCGGCGCGCTCGATGCCGCCGATGGTGTACTGGAAAACCCGTTCCCGGAGGATGGCGGATTGCCCGAGCTGCACCTCCGTTCGCCCGACGTGCTCCCCGCCACCACGGCCTGGGCGCTGCCCGACTGGGTGGATGCCGACCTGGTGGATTTCGACGGCAACCCCCGGGCCGGAGACGGGCCGGGGGCCTATGAGCAGTCGCCTTGCTGGACCCTCGACAAGGCGGTGCGCCCCCAGAACACGCTGGCGTGCCACTGACCGACCCCCTGGCTGCCGGCGTGTTGCAGGCGCTGGCGCCCGTTACCCCCGTGCCCGGCTGTGATAACTTGCTCGAAGGCGTAGCGTCTCCCGCGCCGCTCGCTGTTGGTTGCACCTGAGAGGGGTGGGCGCTGACGAATGGACGTGCGGAGCATTCTTGCAACGGGTGTGTGCCGTCGGCGCTGGTTGCTGGGCGTCCTCGCAGTCTCCGTCGCGGCCGCCGCGGCGCTTTATCTGCACAGCGCCCAGCCGCCCGAGCAGGTGCTCCGCGTCGGGCTCTACGAGAATCCGCCCAAGATCTACACGGATTCCAACGGCGACCCCGCCGGTTTTTTCCCGCGCCTGCTTCAACGCATTGCCACCGAAGAGGAATGGGCACTCGAGTTCGCGCCCTGTACCTGGTCCGAGTGCCTGACGGCGCTGCGGCGTGGCGATCTCGATCTGATGCCCGATGTGGCGGCATCCGAGGCCAGGGAGGCGGTGTTCGATTTTCACGACGTCCCGGTCACCCAGGGCTGGAGTCAGTTCTACGCACAACCTGACTCGGAGATCCGTGCCCTGGAGGACCTGGAAGGGCTGCGCGTTGCCGTGCTTGCCGAGAGCCAGCAGCAGATACAGCTTGAGGATTGGGCCGCGGAGGCGGCGTACGGCTACGAGCTGCTGCCCCGTTCCAGCATGGCGGATGTCCTGGAGGCAGTGGCGTCGGGTGCGGCGGATGCCGGTGTGACCAACAATTTCTTCGGACGCCGCAATGCCTCGGATTTCGGCCTCGTGGAGACGCCGGTCACCTTCGGGCTGATCAACCTGTATTTTGCCGCTCCTCCCGGGCGTGCTGACGCCGTTCTGGACACGCTGGACCGCTACATCACCCGCTGGAAGACGGATCCCGGGTCGCCTTACTACGAAGTGCTCTACGAGACAACCACCGACGCCGAGGCCGGCCGGATTCCCGTGTGGTTGTCACCCCTGCTGGCCGCGGCCCTGGGCCTGGCGACGCTGGCCGCCACGCTGGCGTGGCTGACGCGGTGGCAGGTTCTGCGCCGCACCCGCGAGCTGGAGGCGTCCCGCCTGCAGCTCCAGCACCTGCTCGACAGCAGTCCGGCGATTCTCTACTCCCTGCGTGGGCCGGAGCTGGAGGCGCAATGGGTCAGTGGCAACATCCGCCGCATTCTGGGTGTGTCGCCGAAGGTGGCCCTGCAGCGGGGCTGGTGGCGGGAGCGCCTGCACCCTGATGATCGCGACGCCGTGATCCGCCGTAACCAGGGGTTTACCGATCACCTGGTGCAGGAGTACCGGTTCATCGACCCGTCCGGACGGGTCCGTCACATCCGCGACGAAAAGCAGGTCGTGGCACGAACCGAGGACGGCCTGCCGCAGGAAGTCATTGGCACCTGGACGGACCTGACCGATGCCTATGAGCAGCGTGCACGGGTGCATGCGCTGGCCAATTACGATGCGCGCACCGGGCTTCCCAACCGCGCATTCCTGCGCCAGCGTATCGACGAGGCCATCGCCCACGCGCAGTCGGAGAACCGCAGCTGCCATGTGGTCTTCTTCGACCTGGACGGCTTCAAGCGGATCAACGAGACGCTCGGCGAGGCGGCCGGCGATCAGGTGCTGGAGGCGGTCGGGGCGCGGCTGAACGGTGCCATCGCGGAGTGCGATACCGTCGCCCGGGTCGGTGACGACGGCTTCTGCGCGGTACTGGGGCGGGACGTGTCCCGGCAGTCCCTGGCGGAGCTCCTGGACGGCTTGCTTGCCACGCTTCGGGAGCCGCACCGGCTCGGCGACCACGAGCTGATCGTCACGGCGAGCATCGGTGTCGCCAGTTTTCCCGGTGACGGCGAGACGCCGGAGGCGCTCATGTCCGCGGCGGAACTCGCCGTCGGCAATGCCCGTCGCGCCGGTGGTGACCGGTGGGCCATCTATCAGGCGTTTCTCGGCGAACGCTCCATGCAGCGGCTGTTACTGGAAAATGACCTGCGTCGCGCCGTGATCAACGATGAATTCGTGCTTCACTACCAGCCGCAGTACCGGTTGGACGACGGGCGCATGATCGGCATGGAGGTGCTGGTGCGGTGGCAGCAGCCGGAGCGGGGCATGGTGCCACCCGACGACTTCATTCCCCTGGCCGAGCAGATGGGCCTGATCCAGTGGATCGACCGCTGGGTGATCACGGAGAGTTGCCGGCAACTGGCGGATTGGGACGCCCGGGGCTTCCATGTGGACCGGCTCTCCGTGAACCTGTCCACCAGCGAGCTGGAGCAGCCGGATCTGGTGGACTGGCTGATCGGGCAGCTGGCCGAGTTCGGGCTGGCCGCCTCGCGGCTGGAGGTGGAGATCACGGAGACCATGCTCATGGCCTCCCCGGAGAATGCGGTGCACGTCCTGCAGAAGCTGGGGGAGCGGGGCGTGCACATCGCCATGGATGATTTCGGCACCGGGTACTCCAACCTTGCCCACATGGAGCGCCTGCCCCTGGACCGGCTCAAGATTGATCGTTCACTGGTATGGGACATCGGCAGGGCCCCGCGCAATGACTCCATCATCCGCGCCATCATCGCCCTGGCTGCGGCGCTGGAGCTGCCGCTGGTGGCTGAAGGTGTGGAAACGGATGAGCAGAGGGCATTCCTGCTGCGCGAGGGATGCCAGGCCGGGCAGGGATTCCTGTTTGCCAGGCCGTCCGCGGCGACGCAACTGCTCGCCGGCGCGCGCCCCTCATCCTGACGCGGCAACAATGCCGTGCGTGGGCATGGCAGCCCTGTGTGTGCTATCAATGAACAAACGAACGTTGCCCCGACGGCTGGAGGTGCATGATGCGTTGGCTTGCTCCCGTGCGTGGTTTCGTGTCCGGTCTGGTCCTGCTGGTGGGCCTGGCTCCCGTCGCATTCGCTCATCACGGGTGGGGCTGGGCCAGCGATGAGCTGGATGAGATGACCGGCGAGATCGCCGACGTGCGCCTGGGGAATCCCCACGGGGAAGTGGATATCGTGATCGATGGCGAGACCTGGACCATCGAAGTCGGCCAGCCCTGGCGCAATGAGCGGGCGGGCCTCTCGGAAGAGCTGCTGGAGTCCGGCAGCGAGATCACGGTGCTCGGGAACGTATCCGAACGTGAGGGCGAACGCCTGGTGAAGGCGGTGCGCGTCACCACCGCTGAAGGCCACCACGATCTCTACCCCGGCCGCATCCCGGACTCGGATTGATTGACGCGGCGCTGTCTGCCATTGAAGCCTGGGCGCCCATCGCCGCGCTCAGGAACTCCATGCTCGTCTACCCCCTGGTCAACGCCGGGCATATTCTCGGCGTGGCACTGCTGGTAGGCAGTGTGTTGCCGCTGGATCTGAGGCTTGCCGGCCTGTGGCCGCAGGTGAGACTCGTCCCGGTGTGGCGAATGCTCTCACGCACCGCGGCCAGCGGATTCCTGCTGGCGCTGCTCACCGGGCTGCTTCTGTTCGCCACCCGCGCCACGGAATACGTGGAGTCGATGCTGTTTCTCGCCAAGCTGGCGCTGATCCTGGCGGCCGGGTTGAACGCCGCCTGGCTTGCCCGCCGGTTCAGGACGCTGCTGGGGCCGTCCCCCGCCGTCGTGCGGCCTGCGGCGGTGGCGTCCATCTTCGCCTGGGTCGGTGTGCTGGTGCTGGGGCGGCTGGTGGGGTATTTCTGAGTCAGTCCCGGGCCATGCGGCGTTTCAGCCATGCAGCGGTGACCATCAGTGCGGCGATGGCACCCATCAACAGCATGGTGCCCCCGTCAATGCCTTCACCGCGCCGGACCGACTCGACGCTCCCGTAGACGGCGGCGGAATACAGGCTCCACTTGATGCCAAGGCCGATGATCGCGGCAATGATGAATCCGGTGAGGCGCAGGCGCAGAACACCCGCCGTGTAGTTCACCACCGCGTGCGGAAACCCCGGCAGAACGCGGAGCGCGCACTGGGACATTGTATCGCTGCGCTCACGCATGAAATCCACGATGCCCGCCGTCCTGCGGGCGTGGCGCAGCCGGTCGCCCAGGGTTGCGGCCACCCAGTATGCGCCGATGCAGCCGGGCACGCTCCCGGCGAGCAACATGGGGACTGCCACGGCCGGTGGGTGGAACGGGGCGATGAGCCAGAAGACCAGGCTGCCGGGCAGGGCGAGGGTCAACATCACCGCAAGCAACAGCACGCTGCCGGCGCCGACCCAGGGCTTGCGGGCGTAGTCCTGCCCGAGCTCCATCAGCTCCCGCAGCGACATCGGCTCCCACAGCGCTAGTGCCGGCCCGGCGATCAGGAGCCCGAGGAGTGCCATCACGCGCCAGTGACTCATCGCCTTGCTCCTGAGAGGGCGCCATGACCGGCAGGTAGTCCGGGCGCACCGGCGCAGGTCGGGTTCTTGCCGGCGCGGGTCAGCGCCGAGCGCCTCCGGTGCCGTGGCCCTGCACGGCCCGACCGGGCGTCGCAACGAAAAAAGCCCCGGCCGACAACGGCCAGGGCTCTCGAATGGTTGGCTCCCCGGGACGGGCTCGAACCGCCGACCCAGTGATTAACAGTCACTTGCTCTACCAACTGAGCTACCGGGGAATCGTCAGGCCGGTATTCTACATAACCCCGGCCTTCCGTCAACCGTCAAAGCCCGTGAGCCCGCGGTCTCAGCCCAGCGCCTTCGCCAGCCGATCCATGGCCTTCTCCAGGTTCTCCATGCTCGTGGCGAAGGAGATCCGGGCGTAGCCATCCAGACCGAAGGCGGAGCCGGGTACCAGGGCCACGTTGGCCTCGTTGATCAGGTGTTCGGCGAGCTCCACGTCGGTCTTCAGGCCCAGGTTGTCGATGGCGCCCTGCACGCGCGGGAAGGTGTAGAAGGTGCCGTCGCCTTCCACCGCCTCGACGCCCTTCATGTTATTCAGGGCATTCACGACGAAGTCGTGTCGTTCCCTGAACGCCTTCAGCATGGGCGCGATGCAGCCCTGGTCACCGGTGAGCGCGGCCACGGAAGCGGCCTGGGCGATGGAGCAGGGGTTCGACGTGCTCTGGGACTGGATCTTCTTCATGGCGCCGATCACGTCCGCCGGCCCGGCGGCGTAGCCGATGCGCCAGCCGGTCATGGAGTAGCCCTTGGAGACGCCGTTGATGACGATGGTGCGCTCCTTCAGGCCCGGGCAGGCATTGACGATGTTGGTGAACGGCTCGTCCGCCCAGAGGATGTGCTCGTAGATGTCGTCGGTGAGCACGTACGCCCGCGGGTAGTTCTCCAGCACGGCGCCCAGCGCCTGCAGCTCCGCGCGCGTATACGCCACGCCGGTGGGGTTGGAGGGGCTGTTCAGGATCACCAGTTTGGTCTTGCTGGTGAGCGTGGCTTCCAGCTGCTCGGGGGTGATCTTGAAACGCTGATCCTTGGTGGCCTCGATCTCCCGGGGCACGGCGTCGGCGAGCCGCGCCATGTCCGGGTAGGAGACCCAGTAGGGGATCGGGATAATGACTTCATCATCAGCATCCAGAATCGCCTGCATCACATTGTAGATGCTGTGTTTTGCGCCGGCGGAAACGAGGATCTGGTTGAGCTCGTAGCTCAGGTCGTTCTGCCCGGCGAGCTTCTTCTGGATGGCCTGCTTCAGCTCCGGCGTACCGTCCACCGCGGTATACTTGGTCTGACCCGCCTGGATCGCCTCGATCGCGGCCTGTTTGATATGCTCCGGCGTGTCGAAATCCGGTTCTCCGGCGCCGAGCCCGATGATGTCCTTCCCGGCGGCGCGGAGCTCGGCGGCTCGCGCAGTCACGGCCAGGGTGGGAGAGGGTTTTACGCGCTGAACCCGGTTCGCGAGCGAATTGTCCAAATCGTCCTCCGACTGGTTCTGGGACCGGTTGATTGAGTTGCCCGGGCGACCGCTTCGTCCAGCCTTTCCGGGCAAATCGCAGTGTTCAATGATAGTGGAAACGCCGCTGGACATGAAGGAACGGCGGCTGTTCCGCCTCGGCAAGAGTGATGTTGCGCCATGACCAAGCCCTTCCGCATGCAGTCGGATTACGAGCCCGCCGGTGACCAGCCCCAGGCGATCAGCGAATTGGTCGGCGGGCTCAACGACGGGCTGTATCACCAGACCCTGCTGGGGGTGACCGGGTCGGGCAAGACGTTCACCGTCGCCAACATCATCCAGGACGTGCAGCGGCCGGCTCTGCTGCTGGCGCCCAACAAGACGCTGGCGGCGCAGCTCTACGGCGAGATGCGGGAGTTCTTCCCGGACAACGCGGTTGAGTATTTCGTCTCCTACTACGACTACTACCAGCCCGAGGCCTACGTGCCGTCCTCCGACACCTTCATCGAGAAGGATGCCTCGGTGAACGAACACATCGAGCAGATGCGGCTGTCGGCCACCAAGGCCATCATCGAGCGGCGCGACACCATCATCGTGGCGTCGGTGTCATCCATCTACGGTCTCGGTGACCCTAAGTCGTACCTGAGCATGGTGCTCCATCTGGTGGAGGGCGACGTGGCCGAGCAGCGCCAGATCATGCGGCGGCTTGCGGAGCTGCAGTACACCCGCAACGACACCGAGCTGCGGCGCGGCACCTACCGCGTGCGCGGCGAGGTGATCGACATCTTCCCCGCGGAGTCGGAATCCGAGGCGGTGCGGGTGGAGCTGTTCGACGACGAAGTGGAGGCGCTCAGCTACTTCGATCCCCTTACCGGCGAGACCCTGCGCAAGGTCAGCCGGCTGACCGTCTACCCCAAGACGCACTACGTCACGCCGCGCAAGACCATCGTCGATGCCATCGAGGAGATCCGCGAGGAGCTGCGCGAGCGGCTCAAGGAGCTGCGCGACAACGACAAGCTCCTGGAGGCGCAGCGGCTGGAGCAGCGCACCCGCTTCGACATCGAGATGATGCAGGAGCTGGGCTACTGCAACGGCATCGAGAACTACTCCCGCTATCTCTCCGGGCGCAAGGCGGGGGAGCCGCCGCCGACGCTGTTCGACTATCTACCCTCGGACTGCCTGCTGTTCATCGACGAGTCCCACGTGACCATTCCGCAGATCGGCGGCATGTACCGCGGTGACCGGGCGCGCAAGACGACGCTGGTGGAGTACGGGTTCCGGCTGCCGTCGGCGCTGGACAACCGGCCGCTGCGGTTCGACGAGTGGGAACGGCTGGCGCCGCAGATGGTATTCGTCTCCGCCACGCCCGGGCCCTACGAGCAGGAGCACGCCGCCCGGGTCGTGGACCAGGTGGTGCGGCCCACGGGGCTGGTGGACCCGGAGATCGAAGTGCGGCCCGCAACCACGCAGGTGGACGATCTCCTGGGGGAGGTGAACGAGCGGGTGCAGCGGCAGGAGCGTGTGCTCGTGACCACGCTCACCAAGCGCATGGCCGAGGACCTCACCGAGTATCTCACCGAGAACGGCGTGCGCGTCCGCTACCTGCACTCCGACATCGACACCGTCGAGCGCATGGAGATCATTCGTGATCTACGCCTGGGCACGTTCGACGTGCTGGTGGGGATCAACCTGCTGCGTGAAGGGCTGGACCTGCCGGAAGTGACCCTGGTCGCCATCCTCGACGCCGACAAGGAGGGGTTCCTGCGCTCGGGTCGTTCGCTGATCCAGACCATCGGCCGCGCTGCCCGGAATGCCGACGGCAAGGCCATGCTGTATGCGGATACGGTGACCGACTCCATGCGCGCCGCCATCGATGAGACCGAGCGGCGGCGTGCCAAACAGATCGCCCACAACGAGGCCCACGGCATTACCCCGCAGACCATCCGCAAGGCCGTGGCCGACGTCATGGCGCGGGGCGGCGCCGGCGTGCCGGAGCCGTTGAGCAAGCAGGCGCGGGTTGCCGAGGAGACAGCAAAGTACGGCGAGCTGACCCCGGCCGAGGCGGTGAAACGCATCAAGGCGCTGGAGCAGGAGATGTATGCCCACGCCCGCAACCTGGAGTTCGAGGAGGCCGGCAAGCTGCGCGACGAGATCCGCAAGCTGGAGCACTACGCCCTGGATCGTCCGGACGTGAAGACCGCGTGAATCATACCCGCGCCGCGGGAGTGTTCCTTTCGCCGCCGTCTCTGTGGTACGAAGGGCGCTTCAGTGTTGTGTCATTACATGAAGGGGTACCGACGTGAAAGCCTTTTTCGATCCGACGCAGGATGGCCACATTCCCCGGAGCTACCTGTCCCGGGGGCAGATGCGCACGCCTCTGGAGATCCCGGAGCGTACCGGGTACATCCTCAAGGGGCTGGACGCGGTGGACGTGGCCGTGGAGCGGCCGACGGACCACGGCATGCGCGGCATCAACCGCGTCCACGATTTCGGTTACCTCCGGTTCCTGGAAAGCGCCCATCGTCGCTGGAAGGAGATCCCCGATGACTGGGGCGACGAGGTGATGTCCAACGTCTTCGTGCGCTCACCCAACCCGCTGCGGGGGATTCTTGCCGAGTCTGCCTGCTACCAGGCCGACGGCAGCTGCCCCATCGGCGAGAAGACCTGGGAGGCCGCGTACTGGTCGGCGCAGACGGCACTCAGCGCCGCCGATGCTCTGCTCGGGGGCGCCCGCGAATCCTACGCCGTGTGCCGGCCGCCGGGGCACCACGCGCGGTTCGACGCCGCGGGCGGCTTCTGCTACCTGAACAACGCGGCCATTGCGGCGGAAGCCCTGCGCGAGCGCTTCCCGCGCATCGCCATCCTCGACCCGGACATGCACCACGGTCAGGGCATCCAGGAGCTGTATTACGACCGGGATGACACGCTCTACATCTCCATCCACGGGGACAGCACCAACTTCTACCCCGTGGTCAGCGGCCACGAGGACGAGCGCGGCAAAGGGGCCGGCTACGGTTACACCATCAACCTGCCCATCCCCCACGGCTCGCCGGAGCAGGTCTTCTTCGATCATCTGCATACCGCCATGGACAGCATCCGGGTCTATGAACCGGATGTGCTGATCGTCACACTCGGGTTCGACATCTACGAGCACGACCCGCAGGCCAAGGTGGCGGTCACCCACGAGGGCTTCAATCGCCTCGCGCGCACGGTCGGCGGTGTGGACGTGCCCGTGCTGGTGGTGCAGGAGGGGGGGTATCACCTGGAGAGCCTGACCGAGAACACGCGGCAGTTCTTCTCCGGCCTGCAGGCCGTGCGCTGAACCCGGTCACGCCCCGCGGATTGCCCGGTCCGCGGGGTGTTCACATGGACTGACTTCCCTGCAGCGCCATGCGCATGGCATCGCGGACGCTGGTGGCTGCATCCCGGAACGCCTGTCGCTCCTTGTCGTTCATTTCCGGCTGCAGCAGCTTCTCCACACCGCCGGCACCCACCACCGCCGGCACGCTCAGGGCCACGTCCCGCTCCCCGAGGTAGCCGTTCAGACGCTGGCTGACGGGAAACGTCTGCCGGGTGTCGAAGGCGATGGCCTCGATCAGCAGCGAGCCCGCCATGGCGACAGCGTGGCTGGTGTACCCCTTGTTCTTCAGGATGGTGATGCCGGCGTTGACCACGTCCCGGAACATGGCCTGACGTTGCGGGGTATCGGCCAGGTGTTCGCCCCCCGCCTGGGCCGAAGTCATCACCGGGAACTGCGCCGGTCCGTGCTCGCCCATCACGTAAGCACGCACGTCCGACGGGTTGACGCCGATCTCCCGGGAGAGCATGGCCCGGAATCGGGCTGAGTCCACCAGCGTGCCGCAGCCCAGAACCCGTTCGGCCGGAAAGCCGGTGTGCTCCACGGCGTAGTACGTCAGCACATCCACGGGGTTGGAGAGAATCACCAGTCGGGCGTTCGGCGCCACAGCGGCGAATGCCGGCAGCAGATCCCGGCTGAGGGCGACGTTCTGCGGCCCCAGCATGCGCCGGTCGGTCGCCCCCTCGGGCAGCGGGCGGGAGGCGCACAGGGCGATCACGTCGGCGTTGGCAAAGGCGTCCACGCCACCCGCCCGGATTGTCATGCGCCGCTGGGTGAACGCCAGCGCGTGCTCAAGGTCCAGCGCTTCGCCCACGGCCACTTCCGGTTTGCGGTTGTAGAGCACCAGCTCTTCGGCGAGGCCGCGCGTGACCAGCGTGTAGGCCAGGGACGAACCGACGCGGCCGGTGCCGATGATGCCGATCTTCATGAGGGCTCCAGGCAGCAGGTCAGGGCGCCATGATAGCCCGCCACAGCACGTGGGCGAAGGTGGCCGGTTCTGGGGGCGCTTCGATCATTATTGATATAAATCAATTAGCTCATCGAGGTGGTGTGTAGTCTATCGAAATAGATAGTCTGCAAGCATTGAACGAGGCAAATCATGCGTCTGACGCGACACACGGATCACGCATTCCGCGCCCTGATCTACATGGGCCTGCTGGACCGCGGGGAGCTCGTGACCATCGGCCGGATCGCCGAGGACTACGCCATCTCCCGTAATCATTTGATGAAGGTCATGCAGAAACTGGTGCAGAACGGTTTCGTTGCATCCACGCGCGGCAAGCATGGTGGGGTCTGCCTGGGAGTAAGCCCCGGTGACATCCGCCTTGGCGATGTTGCGCGGGTCACGGAGGGGCAGGATCAGGTCAACGCGTGCCTGGATTCCAACGGCGACCGGGAGTGCCCGCTGCAACCGGACTGTCCGCTCCATCACGCGATGGGTGAAGCCATGGACGCCTTCTACGCCGTGCTTGACCGCTACACGCTGGCCGACATGCTTGCCGACCCGGAGCGGCTCGGGGCGTTGCTGGGGTTTGAGTCTACGACTGCGAGCGGCGCAGGAGCATCCGGGCGCTGAACCCCGTGCGCAGGCACAGGATGGCTGCGAACGCGCCGACGTACAGCCAGGGGACGATGTAGTCCGCACGGGTGACCAGCCACAGGTGGGTGATGCCGCCAGCCGCGGCCAGGTAGCCGAGACGGTGCAGCCAGTGCCACAGGCTGGAGCCCCAGTGGCGGCTCAGTTCCCGGCCCGAGGTCAGCGACAGGGGGATGAGCAGCAGCAGGCTCAGCAGGCCCACCTGCAGATAGCGCAGGGCCGCCAGCTCGTCCAGGATCAGCGCCAGGTCCGCGCCCATGAACAGCGCATACCAGGCCGCACCGTGAAGCAGCAGGTACATGAACGCGGCGACGCCGAGTAGCGGGTGCAGTGTCAGCAGCCCTGGGCTGCGCAGCACGTGGGCGACGGTGCCGAGAGCCAGCGTCAGAATCAGCAGGGCAAGCCCCCAGCGCCCGAGGGTGTGAACCACCGCCTCCGCCGGATCAAAGCCCAGGCCACCGGTGTGCCACTGCCACGCCAGCCAGAACAGCGGCAGCGCACAGCAGACCGCGGCTCCGGTCTTCAGGGCCAGCGCCGGCCCCCGCCCGGCCGTGCGCGGGCGGTGCTCGCGTCCTCGGCGGGTCACAGGTGCTCGCTCAGGTCGATACCGTCGTACAGGTCGGCCACGTAATCGCCGTAACCGTTGAACTTCTCGGTGCGTCGGCGGCCGGATTCGCCGATCCGGCGCTCGGTGGCCTGGTGCCAGCGGGGATGCCGGACCTCGGGGTTCACCACGGCGTAGAACCCGTACTCATTGGGGCGCTCCGCCTCCCACGTGGTGGTGGGCCGCTCTTCCTGGAGGTGAATGCGTACGATGGACTTGATGCTCTTGTAACCGTACTTCCACGGCACCACGAGCCGCAGCGGGGCGCCGTTCTGGTTGGGCAGCACATCCCCGTACAACCCCACGGCGAGGATGGTCAGCGGATGCATGGCTTCGTCGATGCGCAGGGCCTCGCGGTAGGGCCAGTCGAGAATGTCCCGCCGTTGACCGGGCATCTGCTCGGGGTCGTGGAGCGTTTCGAAGACCACGTATTTCGCCCTGGAGGTGGGTTCGTGGCGCTTGAGCAGTGCGCCCAGTTCAAAGCCCACCCAGGGGATGACCATGGACCACGCCTCCACACAGCGCAGCCGGTAGATCCGTTCTTCGAAGGCATGGGGCGCGAGCACATCCTCCAGGTCGAATGTCCCGGCCTTCTCCACCTCACCGTCGATGGTCACGGTCCAGGGGTCGGTCTTGAGCCTGTGCGCGTGTTCTGCCGGATCGTCCTTCGACGTGCCGAACTCGAAGAAGTTGTTGTAGCTGGTGATGGCGTCTTTGGGCGTCAGGTCACCGTCGGTGGCGAACGGTGTGCTCTCCGCGTCGCCGAGACGCCCGGTCCATGCCTGTGCCCCCAGTGGCCAGAGGCCGGGTACGGCGGCCAGCGTCAGCGATCCGGCCGAGCGGCGCAGGAACTCGCGGCGGCGCTCGAACAGCCTCTGTGGCGTAATCTCGGAGGGTTTGGGTTGCGGATAGCGGAAAACAGGCATGACGACCTCGAGTTCGGAACGCTGGCCTCATTACACCGGAAACGACCGTCATTATTAATCAGTATTTTGAGTGAATCATTCATCTGCAAAGCGGTAGTTGAATTACGTTTTTACACCGCGCCGCCGGGCGGTTAATTTTGAGTCCAAGCAAATGTGAGCCGTGCCGACGTGTCGGTCATACGGTCAAACGGAGGGCAACTGCCATGCGTAGAGTGAAAGCCTCAGGAGTGCTGCGACGCGGGATCATCGCCGTTGCGGGCGTATCGTTACTCGGTATGGCCGGGCAGAGTCTTGCCGATGATGACGGCTATGCGGAGTACCGGGATCGATTCGAGCCATTGCCGGCTCTCCCGCCAATTCCGTCGGACAATTCCCTGACGAAAGAGAAGATTGAACTCGGCAAAATGCTCTTCTTCGAGCCGCGTATTTCCTCGAGTGGTGTCATCAGCTGCGCGACCTGCCACAACCCCGCGCTCGGCTGGGCCGACCGGATCCCCCAGGCAGTAGGTCACCAGGGGCAGGTCGGCAAGCGCAACACGCCGACGGTGCTCAACTCCGGGTTCCTGGACTCGCAGTTCTGGGACGGCCGTGAGGATGATCTCGAGGGCCAGGCACTCGGCCCCATCGAGGATGCCATTGAAATGGCCATGGACCTGGACGAGGCGATCGAGCAGCTGGAGTCCTTCGAGGCCTACACGGAGCGTTTCGACGAGGCGTTCCCGGGCCAGGACGACCCGGTGAACGAAGAGAACGTCGCCAAGGCCCTGGCCAGCTTCCAGCGCACGCTGAACACGCCGAACTCACCGTTCGACCGCTACCTGCGCGGCGACACGGAAGCCATGAGCGAACAGCAGAAGCGGGGCATGGCGGCGTTCGTGGATAACGGCTGCATCGCCTGCCACAGCGGGCCGGCGCTGACCGATGGCCAGTTCCACCGGTTTGAACTGCCCGACGGTCCCACCGACGAGGGGCGCTACGTGATCACCGGGGACGAGAGCGACAAGTACGCGTTCCGTACGCCGGGCCTGCGTAACGTGGGGGTAACCTATCCCTACTTCCACAACGGCATGGTCGACGACCTTGGCGAGGCCATCAACATCATGGCCGAGCAGATGCTGGGCAGCGAGCTGGACGACGACACGGTCGAGGACATCGAGCAGTTCCTGCACGCCATGACCGGGGAGATGCCCGACATCTCCTTCCCCGCACTGCCCTGATGCGGTTCGCCGCTGGCCGGTCGGGTGACCGGCCAGCGTGCCTCACCCCATGAAGACCCTGGTACCACCGCCATGAGTGCTGCCTCGCCAGCCGCCCGCACTGTCCCGCGGGAGAAGCGTGTCAAGACCCAGCGTCTGCTGGTTTTCCTGGGCTCCATGAACCTCGCGATCACGCTGCTGGTCGCCGTGGCCATTGCGTCGGTCATCGGTTCGGTGCTCCAGCAGGACCAGGCCTGGAACACCTACCTCCAGAAATTCGGCCCGTTCTGGTTCGAACTCTACCGTGTGCTCGGGCTCTACGACGTCTACTCGGCGCCCTGGTTCATCGCCATGCTGCTGTTCCTGGTGCTGTCCACGTCGGTGTGCATCTACCGGCATGGCCCGGTGGTGTGGAAGGAGGCGACGCGGTTCCGGGAGCGTCAGCGCGACGGCGCGTTGCGGGCGCACCGGCACCGGCGTGAGTGGCATACCGAGGAGTCGCTGGACGCGGCGCTTGCCCGGGCCCGGCATGGGTTGCAGGCGCAGGGCTATCGGGTGCGGGCGCACGAGGACGCCAGCCGCGTGGTGCTGGCCGGAATGCGTGGGCGGGGCAACCGGCTGGGTTACCTGTTCAGCCATCTGGCGATCGTGGTGATCTGTGTGGGCGGATTGATGGATGCGAACATGGGGCTCAAGTTCCAGCAGTGGGCGGGCCAGCTGCGCATCGAGACCCGTGACGATCTGCCGCTCAGCGAGCTCGACCCGGAGAGTCGTCTGTCTCCCGGCAGCACGGCCTTCCGGGGCACCATCAGCCTGCCCGAAGGTGACGCCGGGCGGGCCGTCTACATCGACGTGCGCGACGGCTACCTGGCCCAGGAGTTGCCGTTCATCATCGAGGTCGTGGAGTTCCGCATCGACTACTACGCCAACGGTGAGCCCCGTTCCTACGAGAGTGATCTGTTGATCCACGATCCCGATCTGGACGCGCCCCTGGAGCGTACGGTGGCCGTCAACGATCCGGTGCATCACCGCGGTCACGCCATCTACCAGTCCAGCTACAGCGATGGCGGTACCATGATGGATCTCCGTTTCTGGCCCATGCACTCCACCGCGGCGGCGCCCGTGGATGGCCGTGTCGCCGTGCACGGGGAGCTGCCCATCACGCTCGGGGAGCGTACCTACACCCTGGAGATGGAGGACTTCTCCCGCCGGACCACCCGGCCGGACGATCACGCTGCGGGCGAGGGGACCGATTTCGGGCCGAGCTTCACGTATCGGCTGCGCGGTCCGACCGGGGAGGCCCGGCAGTACCGCAACTTCATGCGCCCCCAGCGGGTGGATGACGGCATGTATTTTCTGACCGGCATGCGTGAGGCGCCGGGACAGGATTACCAGTACCTCTACATTCCCGCGGACGCGGATGACAGTCTTGACCGGTTCATGGCGTTCCAGGACGCGCTCAAGGATGACACCCGCCTGCGCGCGTCGGCGGAGTCCGGCGTTGCGGGCATGCTCCGTGGCGCCGAGGGCTCCCAGGCCGGGCTGGCGCCCTATCTGGCCGGGGTTGCCCAGAGCCTTGTGGGTGAACTGCTCCAGGGGGGCGTGCCAGCTGTGGAAGCGCGCATCGACGCCCTGGTGCGCCAGGGTGGGCTGGAAGACGACGCCGGAGAGGTGGTGCGGGGGCTGATGCGGGACGCCTTTCATGCGGCGCTGCTGCAGGCTTATGCCGACGTGCTCGAGCGGGAGTACGAGCGCACCGTGTCCCCCGCCGAGATGGGGGAGGCGGATCGCCGCTTCTTCAGCGATGCCATGGACGTGCTGATGGTCCTGCCGGGCTATGGTGCCCCGCTGCTTCCCGAGCTGCGTGATTTCGACCACCGGCAGGCCACCGGGCTACAGATCACCCGCGCGCCCGGCGAAGGGGTGGTTTACGCTGGATCACTGATGCTGGTCATCGGCCTGGGTTTGATGTTCTACGTCCGGCACCGGCGTGTCTGGCTGCGATTGCAGCAGGGGAGCGATGGCCGCGTGGGCTGGCTGCTGGCCGGGTGGGAGCAGCGCCGGAGCAGCCTGTTCGGTGCCGAGTTCCAGGCGCTGGCAGATCGGCTGGAGCGCGACCCGGGCCGTGGACAGGAGTGACTTCCGAAGCATAAGACCAATAGGTTATAATTATATAACGAAATAGCTTAAGGAGGGTCGGTTCCGTGTCCCAGGTCAGCCGTATCTCACAAGGGATTCCTGTGGTGGCGGGGTTCTTCGAGCCGCGCACGTTCAGCATCCAGTACGTGGTCAGTGACCCGGAGACTGCGCGGTGCGCGATCATCGACCCTGTGCTCGATTTCGAGGAGAAATCCGGCGCCACCAGTACCCACTCCGCCGATGCGCTGCTGGATTACATCAGCCGGGAGGGGCTGGAGGTGGAGTGGATTCTGGATACCCATCCGCACGCCGATCACTTCTCCGCCGCGGGTTATCTGCGCGACACCCTCGGCGCACCGACCGGGATCGGCGCCCACGTGACCGATGTCCAGCGCCTGTGGCAGACGCTCTACAACCTCGGTGACGCGGTCAGCACGGACGGCTCCCAGTGGGATCGCCTGTTTGCCGCCGGCGATACCTTCCGCGTGGGCAACCTGGAGGGGCGCGTGCTCTTCTCCCCGGGGCATACTCTGGCGTCGGTGACCTACGTCATCGGAGACGCCGCCTTCGTCCACGATACGCTGTTCATGCCCGATTTCGGCACCGCGCGGGCGGACTTCCCGGGCGGCGATGCCGGCCGCCTGTGGGACAGCATGCAGGAGATCCTGGCGCTGCCGGACAGCACGCGGCTTTTCACGGGCCACGACTACATGCCCGATGGCCGTGAGCCCCTGTGGGAGAGCACCGTGGCCGAGCAGAAGGCGAGCAACCCGCACATTGCAGGCATGAGCCGGGCTGACTACATCCGCATGCGCGATCGCCGTGATGCCGATCTGCCCATGCCCAAGCTCATCCTGCACTCGCTGCAGGTGAACATCCGCGGGGGTCGCCTGCCGGAACCGGAAGGTAACGGCAGGCGCTACCTCAAGTTGCCGCTGGACGCCCTGGAGGGCGCGAGCTGGGGGGAGTGACCGGCACGGGGGACCGTTCGGTGATACCCAGCGGTGCGGTATCACCGGTCCGGCCCGTCGTCATTGCCCGGCCTGTTCGCGCAGCCGGAACTTCTGGATCTTGCCCGTGGACGTCTTGGGCAATTCGCCGAAAACGATCTTCTTCGGCGCCTTGAAGCGCGCCATGTTCTCCCGGCAGAAGTTGATGATGTCCTCTTCGGTGGTGTGCTCATGCCCCGGGCGCAGGGTCACGAAGGCGCACGGCACTTCGCCCCATTTCTCGTCCGGTCGGGCCACCACGGCCGCCTCCATGACCGCCGGGTGCCGGTAGAGGGTGTCCTCCACCTCGATGGTGGAGATGTTCTCGCCCCCGGAGATGATCACGTCCTTGAGCCGGTCCTTGATCTCCACGTAGCCGTCGGCGTGCCACACCGCCAGATCACCGGTGTGGTACCAGTCGCCCTTGAAGGCCTTGTCGGTGGCGCTCGGGTTCTTGAGATACCCCTTCATCACCGTATTGCCGCGCATGAAGATCTCGCCCATGGTCTCGCCGTCCTGCGGCACCGGCTCCAGGGTCTCCGAGTCCGCCACCATCACCCCTTCCAGCGTCGGGTAACGCACGCCCTGGCGCGCCTTCAGCCGCGCCCGCTCCTCGAGCGGCTTCTCATCCCACTCGTCGTGCCAGGCGCACACCATCACCGGCCCGTAGACCTCGGTGAGCCCGTAGACGTGGGTGACGCTGATGCCCATCGCCTCGACACCGCCGATCACCTGCGCCGGCGGGGCGGCACCGGCGGTCATGGCCTTGACCGCGTGGTTGATGCCCTGCTTGGAGGCCTCCGGCGCATTGAGAATGGCGTTGAGCACGATGGGGGCGCCGCACATGTGGGTGACGCCCACGTCGCGGATCAACTGCAGGATCTTCTCCGGATCCACCTTGCGCAGGCACACGTGGGTGCCGGCACAGGCGGTGATGGTCCAGGGGAAGCACCAGCCGTTGCAGTGGAACATGGGCAGGGTCCACAGATAGACCGGGCTGTGGCCGAGATCCCAGACCATGGTGTTGCCCACGGCGTTCAGGTAGGCGCCGCGGTGGTGGTAGACCACGCCCTTGGGGTCGCCCGTGGTGCCGGAGGTGTAGTTGAGGGCAATGGCGTCCCACTCGT